>JBDGYW010000437.1:0-5906 GCA_039588935.1 Gemmatimonadota bacterium
TCCGACAGAACCGGAGGCAGAAGACGATGGATCGCCGTGACTTCCTTCTGGGTACACTAGGTGCCACAGTCGTTCTTTCCCAGTCGGGCTGTATCGCGAATTTTTGGCGGCCCACTGTGAACGTTCAGCGTGTGCCAGCTGCGCATGTTCAGTCCGATCGAAACCTTTGTAACGATATTCGCCGTACGTTCATGGGTGGGCGACGGACTTCCATCACGATCACGCTTGCGGTGAAGGAGTAAGCGAACATGCCTCGCAGAGTGCTTAGTTCGGGTTTGCTGGGCGGAGTGGTGTTGCTGGTGTGGACGGCCGTGTGGTATGGATTGTTTCCCTTCTTCCACGACGCGACGGCACACGAGATCCCTGACGAAGACGTTGTCTTTGGCGTGATCGCCAATCGCGTGGATAGAACGGGCATCTACCTGTATCCATACGACGTTCCAGCAGACTCAGCGTTTCACACGCGGTTCGAAGCTGGCCCCATTCTGCAGATCCTCTTCCGGAAGGAGGGTGGAGCGGCGCCGTCGGAAACGGTCAGGTACTTGAGCGTGGTGCTGGCATACCTTCTCGTGCCCGTTATCCCAGCGTGGGTTCTGTGTGTGGTGTCCCACGAAAGAACAAGACGCTACAGTCAGCGAGTAGGGATTGTCCTGCTGTTCGGCATCTTCGTGGCTGTGTTTAGAGATCTGACACCGACGGGTATTCTGGCGCCCTTCGAGTTCTCGATTGTGATGGCGACGCACAGCGTTGTCGCATGGGGCCTGGTGGGAATTGTCCTGGCGTGGCGGATGGGTCCGGACGATAGAGACTGTCAGAAGAACCTCACGGAGAGTTGATTGAGACCCACAGTGAGACCCACCTGCGTTAGTCGAGTTGCGGAGGTGACGTCCTGACGGGGCTCGCGGGGCATTGAACACTTCTCGTTACCGGTCTCCATATCCGGTAACGGCACGACAAGAGCCTCTAAGTCTTCCGAGCTTCTCCTTTGCCTTGCGCGTGTCTAACACGGCCGGATGGTTATCTCAACAATCCTCGATATCTCAGAAGGCCGAGGAGGGCAAACGAAGCCCTAGGGGACGTTTTCTCTCCGCCCAACGAAGGACCCGTCGACCGATCCGGCGGGAGTACCTGGTCTCGTCGTCTCTGGTCACATGTTCGATTGAACCGAACTCCGCTCTCGCGACGTTACGCCGACAATCGTGTTCAAGCATCACATCAACCGACCCGACAACGAGAGTGGTTGGTGTTGGGGTTGAAATCACCTGGGCAGGCGCAGCGGTTTGTCTCTGTTCATGGGATCGTACGGAACCTGGTCAGACCAAGGCGGCATCGCCTACGATCGGTGAACTACCGGCTGCTACGCAAACGCTCCTTCAAAGCATAGAGTACTGCTTCGGCTCCCTGAGCAGACTCGGGCGCCCCGCGCGCGAGCCGCCGTCACCCATGACGGTACCTCGCCAAAAACCCACCGCCCAAAGCCAACTGGTGCTCCATCTTTCCATGGGTGTTCCCTGCATGTACTTCACCGTTCACTGCAAGTCAGTGGCGAAGAAACCATCGGATTGATAACCTGCCGTCTGGCGACGCCTTTTCAACACGTATTCCCTACCAATGGGAGCAACCATGATTCGCAAAAACTGGCCGGTGCTGTTTGCCGTCATAGTGACGGCGTTTCTAACAGGTACGGGACTGCTCTGGTTTGTCTATCGTCCCTGGTCGTTGTACTGGGGCGCGACAGCGCAGGAGGAATTCCGACCAATGCCCGGTGACAGCATCTTGGTCGATCCCAGCTTCAATGCCACTCGCGCAATTTCGATCGACGGCAAACCGTCGGACATATGGCCATGGCTTGTCCAAATGGGCTACTTGAGAGCGGGCTTTTACAGTTACGACGTTCTGGATAACGATGGCGTGCCGAGTGCGGTACGCATACTGCACGAGTATCAAGCCCTCGACCTTGGCGATTCGATCCCTCTAACCGACCATGGTTGGGTCACGGTTACGGTCATGCATCCAGACAGCACCATGTTGTGGGAGTACAAGGGCCGAGACGCAAAAACTGTGTTTACTTGGGTGTGGGGATTGTATCCGGTTGATAACAACGCGACTCGACTGGTAACGAGGCTGCGCTACAACGCTCGGAGCCTTCGCACTCAGTTGATGCTGGATTTCTTCGAGATCTTGATGATGCGCAAGTGCATGCTGGGCATTCGGGATCGGGTCGAGACGCACAGCCAACTCTAGGCGATCTCGCGGTTAGAATCGTGTTGGCGACATTGGCAACGACTGTCTCGGTTCACGTTGAACCGCATCAAGTTGACAATGCCATCTGGAGAGCTTTCCGGGCGGAACATCCGCCGAGTCAGACACAGACCCTAATTGAGACCCACTGAATACCAGCTGATATAGTGAAGGCGCGTCCTGACGGGGCCGTTGGACCTGTTGAAGTCTCTCGTTATTTGTCTCTGTGTCATGTGCCAGTGATGAGAGCACAGACTCTCTCTCCAACCATCGTCACGGGCTGATGGCATGTTGTTGTCAAGTGATCGCCCGCGGGTGAAGCCGACGCCCGGGGTGACTGCGTTTCCGTCCCTCCCACTCCTCATGCCCGCCCACGTCCTGAGATTCCTACATTCACACCGGTTATAGCCATTGCGAATATAGCCAGTATGGCTATATTATTATCATGACAAGCCAAAGACGATCAGCTGAGGCTCTACTTCCGCTCCCCCTGGCCACATTACATATCCTGATGGCGTTGGCGGAGGGGGATAGACATGGCTACGCCATCATCCAGGAAGTGTCCGAGCGCACCGACGGTGAGTTGGAACTGAGTGCCGGCACCTTGTACAGGTCCATTCACAGAATGCTTGGACAGCGTTTGATAACCGAGACGCGAAAGCGTGTATCGGTAAAGGACGACCCACGCCGCAGATACTATCGCCTCACACCCTTTGGTAGAAAAGTTGCGCAGGCTGAGTCTACGCGCCTGGGGAAGCTGGTCGAGTTGGCTCGCTCGAGCGGTCTCGCCGCGGAGAAGGCCTAATGTTCCTGTTCCGCATACTCCTCCGTCTCTACCCGGCCAGCTTCCGCACAGAATACGGGAACGAGATGTGCACCGTGTTCGCGGAAAAGCGTAGCCGCGCCAATGGCGTGTTCGAGATCTTCACTCTGTGGACGCAAGCGTTTCTGGATGTGTTCCGGCACGCGGTTCCCATGCATGCCGACGTCTTACGACATGACGTGCGACATTCGATTCGCTCCCTATTCCGCGCGCCTGTTATCTCCGTGACGGTGGTCGTCATCTCCGCACTCGGAATCGGTGCCAACACGGCCGTGTTCACCGTCGTGGATCGAGTTCTGACACGACCGCTGCCGTATGTAGATCCCGACAGAATTGTCCGTGTGTGGGAGGCGCCGCCCGGATACAGTCGCATGGAGGTTTCGCCGCCGAACTATCGCGACTGGCTCAGCATGGTCAGTTCATTCGAAACGATGGCGGCGTACGTCCGTACATCCGCGAATCTCGTTGGTGAGGACGACCCCGAGAGAGTCCAGGGAACAGGGGTCACTGGGCAGCTCCTCCCGCTTTTGGGCGTGCCGCCCCTGCTCGGCCGTCATGTCTCAAACGAAGATGACGAATTTGGACCCACGCCTACGGTCGTGCTCTCGCACCGGCTATGGCAGCGGAGATTCGGCGGAGATCCGGGTGTCCTGAATCGGAGCGTGGTTCTCAACGACGAACCACACGTGATCGTGGGCGTGATGCCTCCCGAGTTCGCATTTCCGGATCAACGCAGCGAATTCTGGGCACCGCTGCAACTCGACCCGGACGATTACCAGGACCGCAACGACAACTTCATGGAAGTAGTTGCTCGGTTGAAAGACAATGTGTCCCTGGAGGTGGCTCGCGCTGAGATGCTGGGTGTCATGCGACGGCTCGAAACCCTTTACCCCGAAGCCAACGAACAGAACCGAGTGAATGTGAACCGCCTTGGAGACGAGGTGCCAAACCAAGCTCGCTTGTTGCTGATCGCGCTCATGGGTGCATCATTGTGCGTAGTTCTCGTCGCATGCACGAACCTGGCGAATCTGTTACTCGCCCGCGCCACGGTCCGGCGTCATGAACTGGCCGTGCGTTGTTCGCTCGGGGCCGGGCGAGCCCGCCTAGCTCGGCAGCTTCTGACAGAGAGTTTTACATTGGCGAGCATCGGCGGTGCGTGCGGCATTCTTCTCGCGCACGCATTGCTCCCGCTACTAGCGCGACTCGTACCGCCGTCGATACCCGTCGCAGATGCAACTTCGATCGACCTTCGCGTCCTAGCGTTCGCCGCCGCTACAACTATTCTCACCGGCGTAGGATTTGGGGCACTCCCAGCGCTCAAGGCAGGCAGGGACGCGGTGGCAAACGGTCTGCGCGAGAGTTCTCGTGGCGGTGGTGTTCGAGGCGGGCGCGTGCGCTCAATACTCGTGATCGTTGAGGTATCGGCATCGGTCGTACTGCTGATTGCATCAGGTCTGCTGATTCGCGCGTTGACAGAAGTCCGCGCAATCGATCCAGGTTTCAGACCACAAGGCGTGCTCACCGCCCGCACGTGGCTGCCTTGGCCCAGGTATGCATCGACTGCCGATCGAGTCGATTTCTATACACGTGTGTTGGACGATCTGCGAGCGCTGCCGAATGTCGAGAGTGCGGCCTACACGAGCTTCCTACCGATTGTGATGGGCGGCGGCATCTGGCCCGTTGAACGCGAAGGAAGCCCGGCGAACCGAGTTCGAAACGAATCGGCCAGCTTGCGGTTCGTCACACCCGATTACTTCGGCACACTCGGAATTCGGCTGCTAAGCGGACGTGATGTTAGGGAATCCGACACGGACGACGTACAGTACGTTGCCGTCGTGAGCCAATCGTTCGTCGACCGCTACTGGCCCGGACAGAATCCGATTGGTCGCTCGTTTGGGTTCGCCTTCAACGAACGTACTGTCGTGGGCGTTGTGGAGGATGTCCGGGTCCGCGGCCTCGAACGCGAAAGCGAGCCGCAAGTCTACCTGCCCTACCGGCAGATCCCAAGTGGGGGGATGTACTTCTATGCGCCCAAGGATTTGGCAATCCGCGTAGCGGGCGATCCTCTGACACTAGTCTCGTCATTGCGCGAAGTGGTGCGCCGAGCCGATCCCACTCAACCTCTTAACAACGTGCAGCTGCTGGAAGAGATCGTCGCTGACAACACTGCATCGCGAGACGTCCAACTCCGAGTGCTCGGCGTCTTTGCCGCACTCGCATTCCTACTGGCCGCCATAGGGATCTACGGACTACTGTCTTTTGCCGCAGCACACCGTGCACGGGAAATCGGGGTGCGCATGGCGCTCGGCGCACGGAAACAAAGCATTGCCGTGATGTTCTTGCGTAATGGACTCCTACTCGGCGCGGTGGGCGTTCTAGCCGGTACAGTTTTCGGCTACGTCGCGGGGAGTGCGATGCAGGCTCTGCTCTTCGGCATCGATCCGATGGACCCGCTGACCTTCGGGGCGGCCATCGGGGTTGCGTTGGTGATGACTGTGGGAGGAAGCCTGCCGCCCGCCATGCGCGCCGCGAGACTCGATCCTGTAGAAGTGATACGGGAGGGGTGAGAAAGAACTCTCCCCCTGGAAGACTCCGCGTGTCAGCGCATTGGAGGGACTGTACACGGCTGGCACGGCTTCCGAAGGTCTTAGGCAAGTCAGCGTAAGCACCTCAGCGTGACAGATGTCGCTCACGCCGGCGGTTGGAAGGACACAGCAACGCTCTTGCGCTCGTACCAGCACGCAGACCCTGAGACCGTCGAGGCGGTTGTCCTGGGCGGCCGGCGACTCAAGATGGTGGGTTGATGGTGCCGTCTCTGACATGGAAGCCAGTGTGCCTTGAC
>JBDGYW010000438.1:0-7440 GCA_039588935.1 Gemmatimonadota bacterium
AGCAAGTGTATCCCGCTCCATCAAACCCTGGTATTTCTCCGCCCAGTAGATGTTGTAGCTGGCGTTGTCGTGGTTTCCGGAACGTGACACCGCCACCTTGAAGAAGTTGGGAAAACGCAGCATTGCATCGGTGGATGCGAAGCCGCCGCCGGACCCTCCGAATATCCCGACCCTGTCCAAGTCGATCGCGGGATAGCGTGCGGCGAGCTGCTTGATCGCGGTGATGTGATCCTCGATCCCGTTGTCGATGAAGTCGCCGTAGTAGTGATCGTGGAATGCCTTGGAGCGCTGAGGAGTACCGAGGTGATCGATCTGCACGACGACAAAACCGAGTTGCGCTAAAGCGGCGTCCCGTCCACCAGCCTTGAAGTTCCAGTTCCCGACACTACCCACCTGAGGCCCCGGATAGATGTGGTCGAGGATCGGGTACTTCTTGTCCGGATCGAAGTCGGGTGGAAAGTCGATCACACCGTAGATGTCGGTGATGCCGTCGCGAGCTTTCACCATGAATACCTGCGACGGTTGCCAACCAACCTCTTCGAGGCGCGAGACGTCTGACTCTTCGAGAGTCCGAATGATTCTGCCGTCCGATGCGGCGCGCAAGACCGTCACCGGAGGAGTTTCGATTGTGGAGTAGGTGTCTACGAAGAAACGGCCGCTGGGCGAGAATTCTATCTGGTGCTTGCCCTCTTCCGGAGTCAGGAGGCTCAGGCCGGAGCCGTCGTAGTTCACTCTGTAGAGAGGACCGTAATATGGTATCCGCTGTTCTTCCCGGCCGTATGCTGTGAAGTAGATCCAACGGTTCGTCTCATCCACATTCCAGATCGCACCCACCGCCCACGGTCCGCTCGTGACCTGGTTCCTGACATTGCCGTCGGCGTCGAAGCGCCAGATGTGGGCCCAACCGTCACGCTCCGACCACCAGAAGGAATCGTTACCGTCGTCAGTGACATACCAGCTCGCGGGGTCCCGCTGATTGGTTTCCACGAAGGTCTTGCTCGAATCGGCCGCAAGTATTGTGAAGTTGCCTGTGGTTGCGTTCACCTCGGCCAGAAACGCGCTCTTCGACGCGCGGGTGAGCCACGTGACGTAGAACTTCTCCGAGTCGTCGGCCCAGGTGGAATCCACCGCCGACCCGCTCAGCGAGAGCGAGTTGGGTCGAGGTGCGAGATCAACCGCGATATTACGGGCGGCGTGAGCACGAGCGGTATCGTCATCGGCTGCTGCCGTCTCCAAATCGGACGGCAACTCGATAACATGCACCGTCGGGAGCGGAACGATGCTGTCGCCCGGTAGAGCGTATGGCTGCGAGTAGTGCACAGGGCGCTGCGGTGTGTAGGAGATGTAGTGCATGTGTTCCACATCCCGCTCGTCGCGCCTGCTCACCACCAGTTTCCTCGAATCGGGAGACCACACGACCGACGGTCGACGAGGTCTCTTGGACCGAACCTCGTTGGGTCGAGCGTAGCGCAAACCGTAGGCGAAGAACTCCGAGCCGTCATTGGTGAGGCGGATCGTGTCGCCGCTCTCCGTTGACCTGATGTAGAGGTCGTGGTCGACAACGAATGCCTCCCACCGCTCGTCGGGCGACTCTACGAACGGAACTTCACTCGGCAGAGTGTCGGCGACAGTGCAGCTGTACGCGCGGATGTCGCATTCCCACTGCTTCTTGGCCGCCTTGAACTCGATGACGGCCTCTGTCTCGTCGGTGAACTCGAATTCGTCGAAGGGAAGCTTCTCGGGCACAAAGCTGGTGTCGTTAGCCAGAGACATGGCCGCGGCCAATCGGTAGTGGTTGAAAAGAGGACTGCGGCTGTTCCGCACAGGGTCGACCACCACGAACTCGTGGCCGGTATCGGTCTTGTTGCGGTACCAGAATCGGTTCCCGCCGTCCATCCACTCCGGATCCACTTCGTCACCTGAGACGAGCAGTTCCGCATGCCAGGGTAGCAAGAACTCGGCCCGCTGGTAGTCGGCGGTGGTCACTTCCTGGGCATACGCAGGTGATGGATTAATGGACAACAGGGTGAGTATCAGTACGGCGAAAGTGAATGCGCTGTGCATGTCGGAGGTCTTTTGCCGGATGGACATGGTTCAACTCCAAGTTCTCTTCAGGTTCGAGGCGCGATTACTCTTCGAACTCCTCCCGCTCCCTTTTCACCCGCACCATGAGTTCCTTGAACCGCTTTTCCCAAAGGATGCATTCGAGGACCTGAAGGACAATACTAGTGTGCGTCCTTCAGGGATCCCACGAACAAACCACGTTGCTTTCAGCGACAGCTTGCCGATCCGCACTTTACGTCGTGGTTGCTACGCTTCGGTCACTCACCGTCCAACACATCCCTCACCCAAGTGTACGCCGCAACAGTCGACGGCATACCGAGTGTGCCCGCGCTCAACGCTACCACCTGCTCAATCGCATCTGTCTCAATGCCCATTGCCCGAGCCTTGCGCACGCTGGCGTGTACCGCCCCTTCCCGCATGGCGGCGATCGCGACGGCGAGTTTCACCAGTCGTTGGGTCTTGTTGTCGAGCGGTCCCTGACGGCCCGCTTCCGCAATCTCTTCCCATGCTTTGGCAAGGGACGGATAGCGCTCAGTGAATTGAAAGTGTGTCTTTGGAGCGGGGGGGTGTTGCATTGGTCTTCCTCTTTTCTGAAACGGCCGTAGGTAGTGAACCGTCAATCCAAACACCGCTCACCGGTCTTCGCGAAGCGAATGGCAACGGCGGTAGCAGGAGTGCGCCGCGCATTCGCAAATCTGCGATCGGCTGCCGTAAAAGCGTTGCACATGTTCCGCTAAGATGCGGGCGGGACGCGTAGGGCGCTAGAGGGATTTACAGAAGATGGCCGCGGAACAGGGCGGATACTCTTACCGCAGTTCCACCATGAGTGGAGTTGTGCGGCGGTGGGGCCCCGCCCGGGGCGGTGTAGCGTCGCGGGGCGGTCCCGCCCTTACTCCGCCGCCAGAGTCTTCACCGGATCGACTCGCGTGGCGCGGATCGCAGGAATCAGCACTGCAACAGTCGCGACCGACATCAACAACAGTGGTGCGCCGACGAAAACTCCCGGATCGCGGACTCCAACGCCGAACAGCATCGATGCAAGTACTCGAGTCATCGCGAATGCTCCAGCCACGCCGATCCCTACCCCAACCAAGACCAGAGGCACACCGTCTCTAAGTACGAGTTTCAAGATCGCACTGCGTTCTGCACCGAGCGCCATCCTCATGCCAATTTCTCTGGACCGCTGGGATACGGTATACGACAGAACTCCGTAGAGCCCAACCACCGACAGAAGCAGCGCCGTCAACCCAAATGCGCCGAGAAGTACGGTTCGAAACCTGGGTGCCGAAAGGTCGTCGGCGATCAGCTGCTCCATGGTGCTAATCCCCATGAGTGGTTGGTTGGGATCCACAGTCTGGATTGCATCTCGAAAAGCCCCAACCAGCGACAGAGGCGGAACCGCTGACTTGAGCACGAAGCTGACGTTGTTATCCGGCCTTTGGGGGAAGGGGAGATAGAGCTGTCCCATCGAGATTCTGCCAACGCTATAGTGCTGCACGTCTCCTACGACTCCCACTATCTCCCAGAACGGACTGTCTTCCCCGCCAAATCGAACCCGCTTGCCAAGCGACCTTTCACCGGGGAAATGCTGGTTCGCGAATGACTCACTCACTACGGCAACTCTGAGATTTCCTTCTCTGTCGTCTTGAGTAAGGCCTCTCCCCGACAACACTGGGATACCCATCGTGTCGAAGTAGTCGGGACTGATCCGGTAAAAAAGCGCGGAGATTTCGTCTTCCACACCGTTCTGCGGCCGGCCCTCGATCTCCAAACCCCAAATCTCATCCTGCCCGGAAATCGGGATGAGCGTGGTGATAGCAACCGACTCGACACCAGGGATGGCCTCTAGACGCTCCAGAGAGGCGTCGCCATATGCTCGCTGCTCGTCGCTCGTTGGGTATCTCGACTGCGGAAGACTGGTAGAAAAAGCCAGCGTGTTGGCCGTCTCGAACCCAGGATCTACATTCTGAAGCGCCAGTAGACTGCGAACCAACAAGCCAGAGCCAACCAATAGGATCACTGCCAAGCCAACCTCGGCAACAACCAGTCCGGCCCGGAACCGACGCCGGGAGGCGTCTCCTGTAACGTTCCAGCTGGCCCTCCTCAAAGCGTCGCCGATGTTCGAGCCGGCTACACTCAGGGCTGGGAACAGGCCAAACAGGCAGCCAGATACCAACGAAAGTACCGCTGTAAACAAGAGTACTGTTGCGTTGATATTCACTTCCTCCAACCTTGGCAGGATCTCGGGCCAACCCAAAACCAGAGCCTTCAGCGATCCGAAAGCCAGAGCTAGGCCAAGAAGACCGCCACAGGTGGAGAGCAATAGGCTTTCGGCCAGCACTTGCTTCACAACACGCGCGCGGCCCGCCCCCAACGCCGTGCGAATCGCCATCTCCTGACCTCGAACGGATGCTCGCGCCAGCGTCATCTGCGCCACGTTCGCGCAGGCAATGATCAGGACCAGGCCAACACTTGCAAGGAGCACCATCAGCTGCGGCCGTGCGCCACCGAGAACGACCTCGTCCAACGGAGTCACGACGGCACCCCAACCATCGTTCGATTCCGGGTATTCGGCCTCGAGCGACGATGCAACCGACGAGAAATCCGCTTGCGCCTGCTCCTGCGACACCCCGTTGCTCGTGCGAGCAAGGCCTCGCAGAAAGTGCGACCCACGGGCTTGATACCACCACTCTGCCGGTCGAAGCGGCAAAAGAAGGTCCGGTTGTGCGCTGCCAATGTGCCGCCAGTCATCCGGCACAACTCCGATAATCGTGGTGGGCTCACCGTCCAAGGTCATCGATCTACCCAACACGTTGGGATCGCTGCCGAAGGACGACTGCCACACACCGTGGCTCAACAGAACCACCGCCTCGCGGGTCGGGTCCAAGTCTTCGCCAGAAAAGCCCCGCCCCAACACCGGCTCTCCTCCAAGGATTGGGAGGTAGTCTTCCGATACGTTGAGAGCCGACATGCTCTCAGGTCGATCTCCGCCCGTGTAGGTAACAGACGTCCAACGGTATGCCGCCAGAAGTTCCGTGGAGCGGTTCATCTTCTGCCAATCCCAGAAGTCCAGCGGCGAGATGCTGAACGAGCTCCAGCCGCGCTGCAGATTGTTCGCCATGAGATACACAATGCGCTCGGCCTCGGGATACGGGAGCGGTTTGAGAAGCACACCGTTCACCAGACTGAAGATGGCAGTGTTGGCACCGATGCCGAGTGCCATCGTAAGAAGCGCTACGACAGTGAAGCCCGGCGTGCGCAGCATCAATCTCAAACCGAACCGAACGTTGCTCATCAGTTCCTGCAGCATGTTGTCTCCCCTACTTCTCGTCGATCGCTGCGCAGCGCGGCGCCGACCTCGCATTAACTGGATCGCGCCCGTCAGTTCACGAGCAACTGAACGGCCCCGTTGCAGACAGGTAATAGCAGCTCCATCCATTCTGTCCCTGGCCGTTGCTTCCTCCAGATCACCCAGGAAGTATTCGCGGTCGGCTTTCGGAACCAGCAGCCGTACGAGAACGCGGGCCAAGAAGGGAACACGACCAGCCGGAGTCACGGTTGCCCCAACTCCATATCGAGCCCTCGGCTTAGGCTTTTCAGATCCGCCCAGGAACGGCGCACGGCGGCGAATCCCGACGGCGAAAGTTCGTACAGCTTCTTGCGCCGCCCGCCCCGCTCCGCCACGGGCTCACTCGTTCGTGACCGGAGGTACCCCTTGTCCTCGAGCCGCCCCAGAGTCTTGTAGACCGTGCCCAGCGTGAGCGTTCGCGAGGTCTCGCTCTCCAACTCCTCACGGATCGTTACTCCATAGGCGTCAGCGCCGAGCCTCATCACATCGTTACTCCATAGGCGTCAGCGCCGAGCCTCATCACCGCCAGCATCAGCAACATCTCGAACTCACCCGTATGCCCCATTTGTATCTCCAAATGGTTTATCTGACATCGTCAGGGATATTGTATGTAGTGAGATACCGAGCGGGGCGAAAAGGTTGGAAATGGCGGTCGGGCGGTCGGGTCCAGCACCTACATCAGCTACTAGTCCAAAACGAGCTCAAAGCGTTGCTCGGTAACCTCCGTGCCCCACTGCGTGCCGGTGAACTGCTCGATTAGGTCAAATCCGGCTCTTTCGTAAAGGTGCCGAGCGGCGTCTAAGCCTGCGAAGGTCCAGAGATAGACCTTCCCGTAGCTCCTCTCGCGACAGAAATCGATCGCCGTTTCGATGAGGCGGCCTCCGATTCCCTTCCCTCTCAGTGCATCGGACATAATGAACCAGCGCAGGTGAGCGCCTTCGTCCGATGCATGGATACCGTCGATCGCGATCGAGCCCTCGACACGGCCCGTCACAGGGACGGTCCAGAAGCGGTCGCGATGTTCGTCGTAGCGCCCAAGGAACTCCGACAAGTCGGTTGCCACCCTGGCCTCGAAGAAACAGCCAAAACCCCAGTGTTCCGCGTAGTAGGTGCCATGGAGTTCGGCCACGCGGCCGATGGAACCAGGTGTGTAACCCTTTACGATCTCGACATCAGACACGGAACCTCCGGCTGGATGAACCTGTGAAGCCTATACAATGCCTCTCCGCGCACGGGCCCGCCACCCCAGCCTTTGACGCTCGAGTGAGTCGCGGGGGCTTCTGCCGAAGCCCCCGTTAGTAACCGTGTGCCCCGCCGGCCCAGGCCATCAAAACTCTACGGTCTCCGCATCACGCCCCGCTTTGGCGGCATTTGCCACGATACTCACAGTGCACGGCCGCTCGCTGTCTTCCTTTCTGATGATCCATTCGACGGTCTTTGAAGGCAGCTGGCGATCGTTGACCGAGAAAAGGAAGTAACCCTCGGCACCGGGCGCGTTACCGTCCAGATGGCCAAGGTTGGCGCGCTGTTGTCCGGAGAGGATCTCTCCATTCTCAACGTCAAGACTGACAAACACCGGCATGTCGCGCCGATTGGCTAGTGCAGTCTCAGACACGTAGGTGGGTAGGAACCCGTAGTTCGAGACCGTCGCTTCGACCTTGTAGACGCCGTCCGCAATAGCTGTTTGTCTGACGTCGCGCAGCCGAATGAGTGGCGAGAGCGAGGCCTGGTACATCATGAACTCGGTGTGCTCTTCGCAGATCTCCTCAAGGCCGCTATCGATTGGAACCACCTTTTTCACCCAACCCCCTATCTCCACCGGTCCGAGCTGCGGGTGATCGTACGGCGTCCAGTCTCTGTAGTATTGCCCGCCTTTCACAGTGTCGTTCCAGCGCAGCGTTTCTATCTCAGACCGCAATAGGATTTTCCTTTCACCCCCACCAAGTATGCTATCCCGCAATGCCCCGGTCCGGGGTCCGGTTGACGCTCGTGACCTCCCATATGCCGACTCGATCGCCCAGAAAGGG
>JBDGYW010000439.1:0-5896 GCA_039588935.1 Gemmatimonadota bacterium
GGAATTCGAGCCCACGAAGTCCGGGAAGTAGTACTGCCATCTCCCCATCAACCCCGGATCACCGGGAAGTCCAGCACCCGATCGCTTCTCCGTCGCGATGCGCCGCGATCCGAGGAAGTAGTGCACCTGATGGGTAGAATCCGAAAGGTCGACCTCGAAGGTCGGATCCACGTATAGAATTTCCGGGCCGTCATCAACCTTCTTCCGGCTGCGCTGCCCGCTCTCGTCGTAGATGTAGGTCGCGAAGGGGGGGCCCGAAGCATCGCGCAGCTTTGTGATTCGGCCGTCGGCATCCCGCTCAAGATTGAGCACCACGCCTTCGTTCGTGCGGGTGATCAGCCCACCATCGTCATCGTAGCTGTAGCTCCCCACGGTGGAATCATCCACCACTACTCTCGTCACCGCGTGGGGGCTGGCGCCCGCCGGGGCGCCCTCGTAGAGGAGCTCGAGGTCGCCCTTGTAGCGCAGGTTGCCGGCGGCATTGTAGCCATACGTTCGGGTCCCGTAGTCGTAGGTTTCGTCGCAACTCGCACACGTTGCCATCCGGAGGCGATGCAACGAATCGTACGCGAAGGTTTGACTGAACGCCGTGACGCTGCCCCCGGTGGTCGCCGTGAGCAGATTTCCAGCCGTGTCATAGTCAAGAGCGAGATTCTGCACCTGACTGCCGTTTGCGTCGCCAAGGATCGAAGTCAGAAGGTGGGTCTCGGGATCGTAAGCGTAGTCCACAACGCCTGCAATCCTCGGATACTCGACGTGAGTGATTGCGCCGCTCGGATGCAGCTGCACGTTCTCTGCGACGGTCAGCTGCTTCCAGCACGGAGTTCCGTGGCAATTGGCCCTATACCTCTTGTTGATTGTCTCCAAGACAGATCCATTGTGGATGTACTCGATCCCTTTGCCGTTCGGGAGAATGGTCTTTATCAGCCGGCCGAGGCGGTCGTACGTGTAGCTGAAGGCGAATGCGCCATCTCCCCCGAAATCCCGGACCATCGCCTGAACGTGTCCCTCTTTAGTGTATGAATAGGACGTGTCGACGGCCTCGTGATCTGGATTCTCAACGGATGCCAAGCGGCCGATTCCATTGTTCGCCGTGTCGTAGGTGTAGCTGATGTCCTGTCCGCCTGCGTAATCCTTCTCCTCGAGGCGGTTGAGCTTGTCCCAGTGGAAGCCAATCGTCATGCCATTGGGAGACGTCTGCTCGCTGAGATTCCCATTGAGATCGTAGGTGTAGGTCCACTCCTCATTGCCGCCGGGCCACAGGCCGGAGAGGCTCATGCGCTGGTCGACGTGGTTGTACGCGATCGAGAGTTGATTGGGATCGGTGCCCCCCCCGCCACCTTGGGCGCCCTTGTCGAGCGTGATATCCGGCCCGTCCACGGTGACGATGCGGCCCTTGGCATCGCGCTCCAGGACGGTAAGGCCTCCCGGAGAGTTCTCGTTGATGGCCACCACGCGTCCCTGAGGATCGGTGCCGATGTCGACGACCCGATCTAGCGATGGATATGCATGGATAGTTCGCGTTTCGATGAGTTCATTGCCCGGTTTGCCATCGAGGTCACCGACGCTGTAATCGCGAGAGATCTCGATGTCACCGCTGCCGCCGGAAACGCGAGACGTATTGAGCGGTCGAAGCAGGGCGTCGTAGGTGGTCTCCAGAACTGGTTCGACGGAATCACACGCGAGGGGGACACCCCCCGAGCCACCGTCGATGGGAAGCGACTCACACGTGAGCTCGCCCCTTGGGCCCCAGCCGCGCACCGTAATGGCAAACGTGCCCTCCTTCTGCTCCGACTCCTCTTGGTATACGCGGCCCAGCCCATCGAGGAACTGGCGGCTTCGAATGCCGCTCGCCGAACCGGCGTAGTACTCGGTTTCGAGAATCCACTGGTCCCCTGGGTTCCCCATTTCCTCCGAATACTCGAAGTCCGCAAGCGTCCTCGTGCACGAATCTTCGATCGTCGCAGTGGAGCCAGTGTCCTCGCGTGCTACGAGGCGCCCGAAATCGTCGTACGCCCAGCAGCGCAGATAGCCGTTGGGGTCAAGAACCTTCTCCACCTCGCCGAAGTTCGTGTCGAATCGGTATTGCGTTATGTGACCAAGGCGATTGGTGATCGATGCGGGGAATGTCTCGAATTCGGAGTCATAGGTGGTGAGCCGCGTTGGCACGGAGTCGTCTGCGCTTACCGCGCGCGCATCGAAGTACTCCGTCTGATTGCCGAAGTCGTCGTAGTCCCACTGTTCTTCGAAAACATCCCCGGGCTCCGCGCTTCGGGTCGTGGCTCGCGCCGTGAGCAGACCCTCGGCCGGCCGGGTTCCATAAGACTGCTCGTCGTAGGCGAAGAGCTGTGCCTTGCCCTGCGATTCGCCCAACAGCTCCCCCCGAAAGAAGGGGTAGGAGACCAACCAATCTTCTGTAACGGAAGGCACCGCATAGTAGATGAAAGCCTCGACGTAGTCGTCCGCACCCCCGAGCACCCCGTCCGGACCCCAATCGGTTTGCCTCGTGAGGTTCCCGGTCGCCGGATCGAACTCCCGCTCCACGATCCGCTCCTGCACGGCGCTCGTGTCGGGATCAAGAATACGGGTCGCGGTCTGGGTCGGCTCCGGGAACCAGGCGTCGTCCATCTCCGTTCTATTCTCCCCGACCGCAGGCACCGCGGTCCAGGTGGTCTTCTCGGTGCTGACCACCACCTCGTCGGCGTTCTCGATCTCCTCGAATTCGAGTCGCGGTCGCAGCTCTTTGGTCTGATGGAAGAACTTGCGCGACCGCAGGCGCTCCCCATCGGGATAGTCGATGGTCTCCGCCATCCGCGCGCCGAGGTACTCGCGACTCTCGTAGTCATAGCGCAAGCCTGCGTAGTCGATGGACTGCGTCTGCTCCGTATTGGTTCGGCCGTCCTCCACCGTAATGCTCTTCAGCACCCACTGCGGTGACGAAGCGTCCACGATACTTGTTCCGTCGTGGTCCTCGTGGAGCCCCTCATCCTCGGTCTGCGCGGTCCGCTCCTCCTTATAGTTGACCCAGTTGGAAGGCTCATACTTAAACGTGGTGACGCCGCCCAGCTCGTTGGTGACGGTCTCCAGCAGCCCGCTCGGGCCGGGATGGAATTGGACCCAGTAAAAATCCCCGGGTATACCCCACAGCTGTTGGTCCCCGGCTCCGTAGAAGACCTGATCGAGGAGCCCGTCTCCATTCATGTCGATGGTCTCGATCACCGTGTAACTCCATTGATTTCCCACCACGTGTCGGGCGCCGGCGCCAGTCGGATAGCCCGTCCAGGCCAGCCAACTCGGCATCTTCCACTCCACTCCAGGAGGAATGGGAGTGTTGCCAGGGTGCTCCGACGCACCACTGAGCGTCAGATACGTGCCATCGCCGAGACCGAGCCAAACCGTGCCTATGTAATCGTCGGGGTCGCCCGTACGGGAAGCGTGGGACCGGTGGAAGTAGTCATTGATCCCGTCGCCGTTGAGGTCGAGCAGCGCGGCGAGCGTGGCGGAGCTAAAGGGCAGGCCTCTATTATCGTTACCTATCACACCCTCGGGTTTTATCTCGTAATAAGGCTCCACATAGGAATAAGGTTCGCAGAACTTCGTTCCCGGAGGTGCGAGATCGCCGCCCTCAAGGGATCCCTGACCTGTTCTGAGATAGGTCTGCCATCCGTTCCCCAGCGAGAACTCCTGGACCGCTGCTCCGACGCAGGTATCCCAGGAAAATCGGTCGGCCAGCCCATCGCCATTCGCGTCGGCAAACATCTCATCCGTCCAACTGAACGTGTAGTTCCAAGTGTGGAGGACCTCACCGATATGGTTCATGTCGTCGCCTTCCCAGTCCATCAGTGGCCTCACAACGGGGAGATCGAAACCATGGCCGTTGTTGATCGAGATCCAAACCAGATGCCATACGCCGTCGTGGGTCTGATCGAACTGCTGCCCGTTGTTCGCGCCCGTGACGTGGTCGGGCCGCCCATCTCCATTGACATCAACGAGCTTGGAAACCATTCTGAAACCGCGGTCACAATCCCCGGGGTTGCATTGCCGCTGCGCATCGAACGAAATGTTCCACGCAGGTATCCAGTCTGCGTGTGTCTGTACGCCGGGGGCATTCCACTCTTCATATTGTAGATCGAATCCGTAGCCCACATTGAAATAGACGTGCCAGACCGGATCTCCGGCCGCTGTGATTATGTTGGACATGACAAGATCTGGCAGGCCATCACCATTCATGTCGACCAAATCTCTTTCGGAAACTCTCTCCATGAAGTTCGTGCTATCGTCGAGGTCGGATATGAAGGGTATAGGTAGATCGGGTGGCCCAGCCCACTTCACGGGCGCGTTAAAGCCCCAATTGGTCTGATCGCCGGCGAAGTCCTCGCCATTGGCTACGGGCCCATATGCGACCCACATCTCTTGTTCGTCGGCGTCGACATAGACGAAGTCAACGAAGCCGTCGCCATTCATGTCTCGGATATCGCTAAGGAGGAACGCGTCTACGCCGTTATCTTTGACCGTAGATTTGACCAATTCGAAAACGACGCCTTGCGTGCTGTCTGGATGTGACCACTCGACCGGGGGGGTGATTGCGTTGTGTCCGCGAGCGGGGCGTGTGTACTGGAACTTTGTCTTCGAGGGGAACGGCTCGTTGGTGTTCCCGTAGCGTTGGATCTCGGCCAGCTGGGAGTATACGGGCAAGGTCTCAGGTTCGGGGTCATCACAACCGGGATTGGGACCCCAGCAGGGCTTGGGTGAGTAGATGAACTCATAGCGGCGAATCTGACCTCCGGTGTCGGTGCCGACGATGATGTTGGCGAGCCGCTGGGAGATCTGGATCTTGATGCCGGCTCGGTAGCTCGTGGGCCGGTCGTCGTTCCAGTCTTCCTCGCCGCGCATCTCCCACTCGAAGTCGACGATGCGCCTTTGTCGGCCCCCCGATTCCTGGGCATGGTACGAGTACCGAACCTGAACCGGATAGTTGTTCATGTTGAAGGTGGATATCGACGAATCCGGCTCAATGGTTTGGAACGTCTCGTATGCGTAGTCGATCTCGTACCAGTTGCCGCGCGGATCCACCACCTTGTCGAGGCTCCAGCGGAAGTTGCCGAGGGGCAAGAGGGGATCGTGTAGGCCCGTTTGGGCCGTAGACTGGCGGCCGTCATTGTCGAGCTTGCTGTTCGCGTCGCCTGATCGAAACCCGTACAGGAACCTCGTCCCATCCGGAGTCGTGACCTCCCAGTAGTCGTTCGCCGGGCCGGTCCCCGGTACGTAGACGATCCTGCGATGATCGGTCTGTTCGAGGTGGAAGCGCTTGGACTCAGTCGGATCCTGGACCAACAGGGCGCCGTCTAGCTCGAATTGATCGTCACCGGATACCGGGCTGGTATAGGCGGGCACGCCCCCGCGTGTAGAGCGCTCGATCTTGCTGAGATTCAGTGACCAGCCGCGCCCGTACTCGGTGTTCCCGGTGAGGCTGCTGAAGGTGAGCTCAAGCTGCGGTGTGACCCCCGCGGCCGGAGGGAGGTCGATCTTGTAGGTGTAACCTACGCCGCCGCTGTGTAGCTGCGCCTTGGCGGCCTCTGGGGTCGCGATGGTCGGATTGCTGCGCGTCTTCGCGCGCGTATCGGGCGTCGTGGCTTGGGCGGCCAGCGGAAGGGCGAGGATGACAACCAGCAGTGCCCATCGGGTCTTACAGATCATGGGGGAACCTCGGCTCAGCGCGTCTTCGACGCACCGGGTGCAGAGAGGGTCAACGAAGGGCGTCGATCGTGGAGAGCAACTCGGTCAGCGCCTGCTCCGCTTGCAGGGATTCCGGCGAAGCCTCGCCGGACTCCTTGTAGTAGGCATCCGGGGGCGGCTCATCGGCTTCGATCCATCGCGCGACTTCTTCCTCGGTGTA
>JBDGYW010000440.1:0-5889 GCA_039588935.1 Gemmatimonadota bacterium
GTAGAACATCAAGTAGAGTAGATCGGTAGTGAGATCCATCTCCCGCGTCGGTACGTCCATGGGAATCACCACTCTGATCACCCGCACAGCCAGCCACAATCCCAGAGCCAAGGTCTATGGGTGCCAGAATCGTCGCTCGGTAACGTTTTCGATTGCACGCAGTCCGGCTTGAAACGCGATCATTGCCATGATGAGAAGGGGAATGTCCGAATACCAGGTCGCATACGCGTACATGGTATCCGCATCGAAGATCGGGAAGATGTAGGGAACCATGACCGCTGCGAGCACAACCCCTAGAACCCAAACGACTGGGTCTCTGCGCAGGGTTCTCCAGAGGCTCACGGACACCCCACACGGACGCCGCTGTTTTACGCCAACCCCATCTCCATGATCAAGGGCCGATTGACTGATCGCAGATGTGAGTGCATGACCGCCATGGAATAGACTTATCGTACCTGAGAGAAGTCAAGAAAGCACTTTCTTCTCCGAAACCTTGGTGCTAACATGCTCGTAAGGTAGGCAACTCAACCATATCGAGCGCCGACGAATGATAGCACTGTTGTTGGGGTGGCTGAAATCGATTCTCCGTATCGGGATCCTCGATTTTCTCAGCAAGATAGGCCTGAAAGCGGCGTTGGGAATCCTTTTGACCATATTGGCCATTGTTGCGGTTTTGTTCCTGATCATCGGCATACTGGTTAGTCTCGTCATCTGAAAAGGCCCCGACGGGGCCATATCATTACCCGCGACTTCGGCAAATATGAGCCGAGGTCGCGTTTTCCTTTCGTGCGGGCAGGGATTAGTTTTCCGCGAAGCGCGCAAACGGACAGGAATAGTGCAACGCCACCTCCGATCGGCATTCTCAACCCTGGCCTTGCTGACGGCATGCCTCGCCCCTCCAGCACTCACGAGGGTCGAGCGTCAGGCGCTGATGAAGGCAATGCGGGGCGACACGCGCATCGAGGTGCGCATCGATCGCCGGCAGCGGCAGTCCTACGAATGTTTCGCCTTCATGGTTCTTGGATTGGACTACGCTTGGAAGATCGTTGTGGCAACGCTATCTGTACCGATTTCCCGCCGTTTGTGAACCCGCTGCTCCTGCATCATCCATCGAGTAGAAAAACTCTAAGACAGCCTTACCGAGAGCTTCACCCAACGCGAGATAACGGTCCACCGTCATGTACTCACCCTCGAATGGACCGTACTCCACATCCTGAAATGACGCTTCGAATACAATTCCGTGAATGCCGAAAGCATCTGATGCCCACCGACTGGAGATCGTAATATCGCCAGGCCATGCTTCGGAACCTTGGGCAGTGAAGTCGGGGTTGATCCGGTTCAACACCTCCGCAAAGCTCTGAATTTCCGCAGCCCTTTCTGGTGAGGTGACATCCGGCCCGTTGAAGAACAAGAAATTGGAGCGGCTAATGGCGCGCGAATGGATGTCAACAAAGATCTCTGCCGAACCACCAGCGTCAAAGTAGGCATGCATTAGGTTTGAAACGGCAAGAACCGAGGGAGCCGATGCGGAGTCGGGACTCGGCCACTGGCGGTTCAGGTTCACGCCGGCCGAATTTGTGAGATAGTTGCCATCTAGCACTCCATCCGGGTTCATGAACGGAACCAAGTACAACACGCAGCGACTCGCGAGTCGGCTTGCATCAGGATCCTGGCCGAGTAACCACCGTAAGAGTCCCTCTACAATCCATGAAGCTCCCGCGTCCGCTGGATGTTGTCGCGCCACCATCCACACCGCAGTTTTCGTGCTATCGGACACCGAGGCATCGGACACTTTGAGAAGATGGATCGGATTCCCCTCTATGCTCATGGCAACGACCTCGAGAGTATCCAGTCTAGGATGGCCACGCAGCTCCTCCACGCTATTCAGCCAGCGAGAATAGTTATATACCGGCGTGTATGCGATCCAATCCGAGTTGGTCTGCGGAGTGTATTGGAAGGTGAAGAACCTTCCGGAAGGCCCCTCATAGTCTGTGTCGGTGATCCGACTCCACGTCTCGCCCGCGTCGGCGCTCACCACCGGTTGATCCCATTCCCAGGCTGAGTCGGATGATGTCTCGTTGGCGTTGGTGATCCGAAACGTCAGCTCCTCGCCGCTCCCTCCTTCGACGCGGAACGAGTACCAACGGAGATAGCCAGAATTCGTGTCGTGCCGGATTGAGATGTAGAACTCACGCGGGCCCACCTGGGCATGCCACCCGAGTGAAGCTCCCTCAAAATCGGTGACCAGGCGGACGTCTGGCGGTGGCGACGGTTCGGTGCCATTCCAACAGGAGAAGAACAGGATCGAGGCGAATGCCGACGTCCATTTCGGCCACTTCAACACCGGCAGAGAGGGCAAGGGCCACGCATGAGTACCGGGCACCGCTCAAGCCCTTCGAGTCAGCCCGGTCGGCGAAGCAGCCTACGCCAACGGATTGCAGTCAAGAACGGAAACGGCCGCCAATGGTTGGGGTCGTAGCTGTAATAGATGAACATCGGGTGGCCTTGGATATTCTCGCGCGGAAGAAAACCCCAGTGCCGTCCATCATAAGAAGCATCTCTGTTATCACCCATCCCGAAGACGTGCCGTTGCGGCACAACCATGGGGCCCCAGTCCCTTAGATCAGGCAGGTAGTTCTCTTGGTCAACCGTGTCAACAAGATGCGGCAACTGCCAACCACGGGACCTGAGCCGTTGCGCATGGTCCATTCCGACCGTAGGGTCCACGTGACGAACATAAGGCTCCGGTACATACTCACCATTTCGGAAAAGCGAGTCGTGTCTCATCTGGAGAGTGTCACCCGGAACGCCAATTACCCGCTTCACGATAGTGAGTACCGGTTCCTCAATTCCCCTGAACACTACGAGGTCGCTATGACGAGGATCTCGTATGGCCGGTGTCCTGATATTGGTGAACGGGACTCTCGCACCGTACAGAGCCTTGTTGATAAAGAGCGCGTCACCGACATGCAGAGTCGGTTCCAGAGAATCCGATATGATCATGAACGACTTCAGCAGGAATGCCTGAAGGAAGAACCATATGACGAACGCAATGGCGATCGATTTGGCCCAGCCCAAAGCCCATTCGCCGAAGGATTGGGAGGCCTTCTGCTCTCTTGTTTTCTCTTTGTTGCCTTCCGGCTCAGATGTGTTGTTCGACATGGTTCTTTGAATAATCTATCTCCCTACGGGCCGATACGTGAGCGCCTGCGGCGAAGTTTCAACGCTATAATCTACCTCCGTTCCGCAGATCTGTTCCTTTGGGCGGTCAATCGCACGGGCGGTAGGGGCTTCGGTTTGCCGCCGAACCCGCTGCTCCCAACACCTACACTCAGGCAACTCATACAGCGTATGCTTCTGCGCTCAATCTCTCAACGCCCCCTCCTCTCATCCACCAACAGCGCCTCCACATTCATCGTCGCCGGTGCCAGTGACCTCAGGTATTTCGCCCCCAGCGCAATTCGGGCATCTCCCTGCGGAATACCGCGCACGCGGATCTGAACAACTGCATCTTCCGGCATCCGCTGCAATAACGACACCAAGGTCAACTCCAATTCGGCGCGAGTGAACCTCTCGACTGCTATCTCCTCCACCATCATCGGGCGCGTCGGTAGCTTCCTGAATTCCCAATCCACGGCGACGCCGTCGGGGGGGTCGCCAAGCTCAATGTCGAGCCGTACGTATCCCTTCTCCTCATCCTTCTCCGCGAACGACGTTCGTTCTATTGAACCGGGGTAAATGATCGGCGTGTCGAGATCCCGGCCTCGCAGATCGTGTTGCAGCACCTGGGCGCGATGAACGTGTCCGGTAATCACGGCAGCAAACTGCCGCGGTATGTCACGCACTCGGACAACATCTTGGCCATGCCGGAAGGTGTAGTTGTGTGTGCCCACGGTGGCACCTTCGAAACACTGGTGCGCACACAGGAGGCGCGCATTAGCTGCCGCCGCACTCCAACGAGTAGCTTCGAGTATGTGTGGAAACTCCGATCTCACGCCTGCGCGGCAGTAGGGAAAACCGGCAAACGCGACAGTCGATCCGTTGAACTCTTCGACAAAGGTGCGGGGACGATCGAAGATGTGAACCCTGGGATGCAACGCAAGCATGTCGTACGGAATTCGCGAGCGCTCGTGATTGCCAGGCACGATGAAGAACGGAATACCTGCCTCTGCAACTCTTTTGATCGGCAAGAAGGCCATCTGCACCAGATCGGCCGGAACACGACTTCGAAAGAAGAGGTCTCCACCGTGCACGACGCAGTCGACCTTCTCAACGACAGCTGCGTCGAGGATTCGCGCGAAGTTTGCCAGGAATTCCGATCCTCGGCGACGGCGCTGCACCCGGGGCCGCGCAGGCATGTCGAAACCGAGGTGGGTATCAGCGAGCAGCAGGACGCGGACCGCACCTCTGCCGCCCCTGCCGCTACTGCAGCTCATACCGCCTATGCCCCAATGCGTTCCCCATCCTTCCCTTCAATTGCGCCAACACCGCTTCACAGATATGATCTCCCCATGCTCTGGCTACTGTTGATCCCCGTGATTCCCTTAGTCCTCCTTGCGACAATTTGGATAGTAGGCGAACGAGGCCACCTGATCCTTCCGTCAACGAGGGCCGCAATCCGAGGCTCCGGTAGCTCTAGTGGAGAGAAGGCTGCCAGTCGTGGCGACATCTTGACCAAGCTACATGGCTACGTCTATGGCCGATTTATCTATCAATATGTCAGTATAGCCGTCAACAAGCTCCTTCCCCGCATGTCACGCAGGTTCAAACGGTGGTGGTCAGACCACTATCACGCCAAGGTCATCACAACCGAACTGGCAACCGCGATCATCACGCTCGATCACGACATCAAGCGGACCGACCTCGACAAGATCATCCCCTACCCTACCGCGAGAGACATTGTTCTCAAGGGACCGCCGCGTGTAGTTCTCCTCGACTGCCCATGCCGTCACGCAAGAGAAAATCCCTGCCAACCGACGGATGTGTGCATGTTGGTCGGCGGAGGCGATTTCATGCTGGACCATCACCCGGACCGGTCCCGCGTGATAACACAGCAAGAGGCCCTCGACCTGCTGAATGCGGAACACGAACGCGGGCACGTGCATACTGCGTACTTCAAGGACGCATGCGACTATAAGTTCTACGCGATATGCAACTGCTGTTCATGTTGTTGCGGTGGCCTCATTGCGATGATGAAGAACGACGTGCCGATGGTCGCTTCGTCCGGATATGTGGCTCAGATCGACGTAGAGCTCTGCATCGCCTGCGGTGATTGCGAGAGCGCCTGCCCGTTCGGAGCAATCACAACGAACGGCACGTCAGAAGTATCGTGGGATAAATGTATGGGCTGCGGCGTGTGCGAGGGGAAATGCGAGATTGAAGCGATCTCGCTGGCGCTCGACGAACGCAAGGGAGTTCCGCTGGATGTGAGGGAGATAACAACAGCGGGATAGGCGGCATTGGCGGCATGCCGAGCGCGATCTGATGCCACGCATGCCGCACATGCCGCCTTTTCGAGCCCCACCGCTCTGCCGACCTACGGCCTCTCGTACGCCCTTCTCGCGGGCCGACAGGCCGGCCACACTCTTTGCTCACCGGTACGCGTATCCACGGGCATGATGCGCTGCTCCCGAGGCATGCGATCAGGATCCTCTGAAGCCAGATAGATCAACATGGCAGTCAACACCACATTGTTCTTGACCTCGTCGAACACGATCTTGTCAAAGGTGTCACGCTGCGTGTGCCAAGTGTAGCGGTATTCCCAACTAAGAGAGCTCAGACTGAAAGAAGGAGCTCCGTAGCACACGAACGAAGCATAGTCGCTGCCCCCGCTCCCGGGCGTTCCCGGAATATTGAGATCGACATGACGCGTGATCTCGCTTGGCACCT
>JBDGYW010000441.1:0-5880 GCA_039588935.1 Gemmatimonadota bacterium
AGACGAGCACAAATACGATCGAGACGAACTCGCAGCCATGGGCATTGGCGAAGATGACGCTGCAAGCCTCACCTTCTTCAAGGGTTCCGGATGTGACTCATGCGGCGATTCGGGTTACAAGGGTCGGCAAGGCTTGTACGAGGTGATGGCGATGACGCCGGAGCTGCGGCGCCTGGTGCTTCGGGGCGGTTCCACGGCGGAACTGCAGGAGCAGGCAGTCAAGGACGGCATGTTGACGCTGCGCGTGGACGGAATGTTGAAGGTCAAAAAAGGAATCACGACTCTCGAAGAAGTAGTGAAGGAAACGGCGGGATAGGGTAATGACTGAGAGTACTGCGCAACAGAGCCAGTCGACTGGTGTGAATCTGCGTTCTCTCTTGGAAGAGATGATCGAACGCGACGCCTCGGATCTGCACATTACAGCTGGAGAACGTCCCAAGCTGAGGGTTGACGGCGAGATAACCGATTCGATGGTCGAACATCAACTCACGCCGAAGGAGACACTACAGATCGCCTACTCCGTGCTTACGGAGAATCAGAAGAAGCGTTTCGAGAACGAGGACGAGCTCGATTTCTCGTTCGGCATCCAGAATCTGGCCCGGTTCCGCGGTAACTGTTTCAAGCAGCGCGGCTGCATTTCCATGGTGATTCGGCAGATTCCGTTCTCGGTCAAGACCTTCGACGAGCTGGGCCTGCCCGCGACGCTCGCTGAGTTGTCTGACCGGCCACGCGGCCTGGTGCTGGTGACGGGTCCGACCGGTTCCGGTAAATCGACTACGCTAGCTGCGATGATCGACCGGATCAACAAGCAACGCAGAGCACACATCATTACGGTGGAGGACCCCATCGAGTTCATCCACCGACACCAAGGTTGTATCGTCAACCAACGCGAAGTCGGCACCGACACAAAGTCGTTTTCGAATGCGTTGAAGTATGCCCTGCGACAGGATCCCGATGTGGTACTGGTGGGTGAGATGCGGGATTTGGAGACGATCCAGGCGGCGTTGACCATTGCTGAAACTGGGCACTTGGCATTTGCCACGCTGCACACGAACTCTGCAGCGGAAACCATCAATAGAATCATCGACGTGTTCCCGTCGCACCAGCAGTCACAGGTGCGAGCCCAGCTTGCCTTCGTGCTGGAGGGCGTCGTAACTCAGACGCTGCTACAGAAGGCATCGGGCAAGGGCCGGGTCATGGCGTGTGAGATCATGAAGGCCACGGCAGCAATTCGCGCGTTGATTCGCGACGACAAAGTGCACCAGATATACTCGGCGATGCAAGCTGGGAAGAAACACGGTATGATGACTCTCGCCGATTCGCTATATATGCAGTACATGTCTCGGGAAGTCACCCTTGAAGAGTGTCTCAGGGTAGTACCCGACCAGAACGAGTTCCTGAGGATGGTCGGTGAGCCCGTAGTCGATGAAGGAGCCTCATCGAGCGGAAAACGACGCTAGCCAGCACCGGAGAGCGAGATGCCAACTTTTGAGTACACCGCACGCACCGCAACCGGCGATGAATCAACCGGTACGATGGAAGCCGCCTCGAGAGAGGAGGTGGTTCAGCAGCTTCGCAAGAACCGGATGCAGGTGGTGCGCGTACGCGAGAAGAAGAAACGCAAGACTGGTGGACGAGTACCGACCAGAGACATCGTTGTGTTCACGCGTCAGTTTGCCACGATGGTCAACTCGGGCCTACCGCTCGTTCAGGCCTTGGATATTCTCGCCAAGCAGACGGAAAACCCTCAACTCTCTGAAACGACCAAACAGGTTGTTTACGATGTTGAGAGTGGACACACGCTTGCCGATGCGCTCGAGAAACACCCAAAGGTGTTCACACAACTCTACGTGAATATGGTGGCCGCTGGCGAAGCGGGCGGTATCCTGGACACGATCATGTTGCGTCTCGCGACCTTCCTCGAGAAGAACGATGCTATCGTGCGAAAGGTCAAAGGCGCAATGGTGTATCCGGGAGTGATCTTCTCCGTGGCTGGCATATGTATCATGGTGCTGTTGATCTTCGTCATTCCAACGTTCCAGACCATGTTCGATTCTGTCGGTGTCCCGTTGCCGCTGCCGACGCGGGTTGTCATAGGCATCAGCGACTTCCTTCAGAACTTCTGGCATGTGCTCATAGTGGCTACGATCGCGGCAGTCTTTGCGATTCGCGCTTACTACGGGACAGACAACGGCAAACTGGTGATCGACAAGATGATGCTACAGGCTCCAGTGCTGGGTGACCTGCTGCGGAAATCGGCTGTGTCTCGCTTCACCCGCACACTCGGTACCTTGCTGGCGTCAGGTGTCTCGATTCTGGACGGGCTCGAAATCACTGCACGCACAGCGGGCAACCGAGTGATCCATGATGCTGTGATGGAGTCGAGAGGTTCGATCGCCGGCGGTGATACGATAGCCGGGCCGTTGGAGAAGTCGGACGTATTTCCACCGATGGTCACGTCGATGATCGCGGTTGGAGAAGCGACCGGCGGGCTCGACGAGATGTTGTCGAAGATTGCCGACTTCTACGACGACGAGGTCGACACAGCGGTTTCAACGCTGCTTTCGCTCCTGGAACCGATAATGATCGTGTTTCTTGGTGTCATCGTAGGTGGCATGATCGTAGCCATGTACCTCCCGATTTTCGACATGATCAACGCCGTCTCGGCCTGAGTAGCACCGCGGTCAAAGAACATGATTGGGGCTCGCGAACTGGCGCGGGCCCCTTTTTCGGTCCTTTCCCACCCCCCTCTCTCGTCTACTCCCGCGACCGCCTTTCGCTGCCAACCATTCAGGCTCACCACTCGCAAATCACCACTCCTTGCGAAATCTCGCTATTGCATTCTGCAATAGGGCTCCGAATACTATAGGTCATGGCGTCGATCAATACTGTCGCACAGGGGCCGGATGGCCCGGTAGTTGGCGAAAGGGTGGCGCCCAGCGCACACGATCTGTTGAAGTGGGTGTACTGGGGTCGGGTAACGGTCGCCATCACGGTCTTTGTTGCGGCAGCGCTTTCATTCAATGTGGTCTCACCCGGCATCATCGTCGTCCTTTCGGTAGCGGCTCTCACGAGCGTGGGAGTGAGTGGTGCATCGGTTTGGTACACTCATATTCGACGTAACAGGCCCGGGCTTACCTTTCTTTACGGGCAGGCGCTGTTTGACCTGGCCCTGGTCACGACGGTGGTTCACTTCACAGAGGGGCCGGCCAGTCCTTTCCCCGCGCTGTACATCCTCATCATTGCTGTCAGCGCCGTTCTGATGCCGTTGCAGTCGAGTCTCCTGGTAACGGCGCTTGCCGGCCTTCTCTACTTTGCTGACATAGCCCTTCTTCAGCCGGTCTCGTTGCCCGCGGCGGCCGGGCTGCAGATAGCTGTATTTGTGGGAGTGTTCATTGTAACCGGATTAATTGGGAGTCGAGTTCGCACAGCGGATGCAGAGCGCCGGGTTCTGCAAAAGGAAGTTCGCCGCCTCAGACTCGAGGCTGCCGATGTTCTCCAGAACATTCAGAGTGGAGTGATCACCGTGGATGGCGCCGGGGAGTTGGTTTATGCCAACCCGGCAGCGTTGAGACTACTTGGGCTTCCACGGGGAGACGCGATCGGTCAATCGCTTGCATCGCTGCTCGAGGGTCGGTCACCGGAACTCCGGGATTTGATGTTGGATACACAGCTACGCCAGACCGCGACGCTGCGTGCTGAGGTGCTGGTGGTGGGTGCCGATAGCACTTTCCCGATTGGTGTAACGACAACGGCCCTGGGTGTCGAACGGGACGCCCCCTGTTCGGTAACCGCCATATTCACGGATATATCCGACCAGAAGAGGCTCGAGGAGCTGAAATTGCGGACAGAGCGATTAGAGGCTGTCACCGAGCTTTCGGCCTCACTTGCGCATGAGATCAAGAACCCGTTGGCCTCGATAAGGTCCTCCGTCGAGCAACTCTCGCGGTCTCCACGGGCAGACGAAGACGAACGCTTTCTTGCGAGCCTGGTGGTTCGAGAAAGTGATCGGTTGAGCAGTCTCTTGAGTGAGTTCCTGGACTTCTCTCGTGTTCGAGTTACCGACTGCAGGCAGCTCGATCTCGAGTCGGTGGTCCAGAACGCTGTCGGGATCGCGGAAAAACACCCCGACTGTCCCAGCGGTACGCGCATAGAGGTCATCAGTGAATCAACCACGATCGAAGGCGACGAGGATTTGCTTCATAGAATCCTGTTGAATCTGATGCTCAACGCAGCGCAGGCTTCCCAGGGGGGCGCGCAAATCACTGTGGAAGCACGACAAGCTCTCGCGTCGGAAATGCCCAACGCATATCCCATGGGAGAGTCGGTATTCCTCAGGGTGTCAGACAATGGACCCGGGATTGCTGAAGAACTCCGCGATAGGATCTTCGAGCCTTTCGTATCTGGCAGGGTGGGCGGGTCGGGCCTCGGGCTGGCGATTGTCCAACGCGCAGTACTGGCTCACCGCGGGATTGTGTTCGTCGATTCGGAACCCGATGTGAAGACATCATTTACAATACTCATGCCCGGCAGGCGTCAGACGGAGGCAAATCCGTGAGTCAATACAAACCCGCCATTCTGGTCATCGACGACGAGATGGGGATTTTGGACACACTGAAAATCCTGCTCAAGCATTCGGGCTTTCAAGTCGAGACTGCCCAAGGTGGCAAGGCAGGGCTGGATGCGCTGAGCAGCACATTACCTGACATCATCCTTTCTGACGTAAGAATGCCGAACGTCGGGGGCATCGAGATTCTCGAAAAGGCGCAAGAACTCGACCCTGAACTACCTGTGATCCTGATGACGGCGCAGGCCACGCTCCAGAGCGCAATCGATGCAGTAAACCAGGGCGGTTTCTACTACATCCAAAAGCCGTTCGCCAACGATGACCTGGTGGCAATATGCCGGCGGGCTGCGGAGTATAGGGCGCTGCGGTCCGAAAACAAACACCTGAAGCGCGAAATCAAGCGGCGGGAGAAGTCGACCTCGGTCACGCCGCTTGGAAAGTCCAAAGTCTTTCTAGATGTGTTAAAGCTGGCAGAGCAGGTAGCGCCGACCGATTCGACAGTCCTGATCCTGGGGCATAGTGGAACTGGCAAGGAGGTGATTTCCCGGTATATCCATGAGTTGTCGGAACGGAGCGACGGACCGTTCTTCTCGATCAATTGCGGTGCACTTCCCGAGAACCTCTTGGAGTCGGAGTTGTTTGGGCATGTCAAGGGTTCGTTCACGGGAGCCGTTCGAGACAAGCAGGGCATGCTCATGGCTGCGCGCGGGGGTACGTTCTTTTTGGATGAAATCGCTGAAATGGTACCGGCCACGCAGGTAAAGCTGCTCCGAGTCCTCCAAGAGCGAGAGGCACTGCCGGTTGGCGGGACCGAGCCACTTCCCGTGGACGTGAGGGTTATTGCTGCCACAAACCGCGATTTGGACGAAGAAATCAGACGTGGATCGTTTCGTAGCGACCTCTATTATCGTCTCAATGTGATCTCCGTTTATCTACCGCCGCTGCGCGATAGGCGTGACGATATTTTGTTGCTTGCGGACGCCTTTCTCGAACGGATCGCAAGAGAGAGCAATGACGAGGTCAAGCGGCTGACCAACGATTCGATCGAGGCAATTCTGGCGTACGATTGGCCGGGAAATGTCCGGGAGTTGGAGAATGCGCTCGAGCACGCAGCAGTGCTCAGCCCAGGGAGTGAGTTGGACCTAGGCGTGTTGCCGGCACGGGTGCTCGAGCCAAAGGCTCAACCGCTCGTGGGAGAACGGGCGCCCGGCAATCCAGCCCTGGAGGTGATCGAACAAGCGTACATCAACTGGGTTTTGGACGCAGAGGGCGGGAACAAGGCCCGCGCAGCCGAGGTTCTTGGCATCGACCCG
>JBDGYW010000442.1:0-5863 GCA_039588935.1 Gemmatimonadota bacterium
CAGCGCCAACACCGATCAGGCCTGTGCCGAGTAAGGCCATCGTAAAGGGTTCGGGGACGACGCTGCAGGGAACCCAACTGCCGTCATCTGAATACCCAGTATCGCACTTGAGGGAGGGCCCGCCATCGCCACCGATAGACTGCGAGTGCCATCGTAGCTCAGTGTCTTCAGTGAAGAAGAATTCTGCATCAAGCGTAAGCGCGAACGTGTATGAATCGCCGACTCCCAAGCCGTCGAAGGGGCCAATTGCCGTATTGATGCCACTAACATCAACACCAAGTTCAACGTCCCCGGCCGGATTGTTGTAGATCTGCGACGATGGATTAATCGGAGGGTCCGTGCGCCATTTGTCCAAATTCACGGGATTGCCGCCGCCGTTGACGATGCTTACGAGCGCCGCCTCAGTCCCCGACCAGGCAGCTCCGGTATGATAGAAGCCGATGGCCGTGATCCAATGATCCTGACTCCCAAACATGCCGGACAAGTTGGTAACCGTAAACTCGAGTTGGCTCGTGCTGGCATTCCAAGAGACGTCCTGAACACTGATGCACACACGCAGGCCTGAAGTGCACACACCCGGTGAGTCCAACCAACTCTGGGCCTTCGCCGTTGTACCCGGCACCACGCCCAGCAAGCCCGCTAACGCAAAACCAACGAAAACCCGGTTACGCATCTGTTCCTCCAATGTTGCCTCTCAAATATTTCAGGGCAGCAACTCCCGCTGCCGCGTATGCTCCTCCAAATACCAAACCCAACATCAGCGTCTTGAAGACCGCTTTTTTGATGCCCGTTCTCGCCACCCCCTCTGCCGCCCCAAGCGCCAGCGGCACATCCGTCAGGAACACCACCAACGCAACAATGAGTCCAAGCGCCCACACCAAGAACACGCATCCCAACACCAATACCATCCAGCGACGGCCTAGCGCGAGTCCCGCCCCCAACAACCCAGCAAACCCAATCGAAACCAACGGCAACCCAGCGAATGTCTGCGCCACAGTGGCGAATTCCCACTCGGGCCTCCCGAAGTCGAGCGGGTACAAAGCAAGTGCGAAATCCCCTACTCCGACCACCGCAAGCACCAGCCCCGTCCACCCTATCCATCGCCAAGCCGTTTCCACATCCGGCGCCAGCACTTTCGCTCGCGCTCTTTTCGCCCCGCGATCTGGATCCCGAACGAGCACCTTCTTCTCCGACATTCGCCGCTCCTCCGTACACGTCAGTTCAACCCGCTAGCGGGCCTGCCGGACAATTCTACTCGTCCGGCTGTGATCTACAGCACATTCTGGGCCAAACGTGACCACCTTAGCTTGCTCACTAAGTTACACTCTTGCAACATGTTACGGCAATCTTCCCACGAACCAAGGGTATCAGCATGTGCTCACGCCGCAACATCTGTGGCGCTAGCGCCCACCGATGCACATGACGCCATCATGCTCGAGCCACGGTGCGCTACAGACTTGCCCGCTCAAATCTCATGAAACCAATCATGCTACGTCTAGCTCATCTAAGTTGTTGAATTTCAAACACTTACTGACCTTCGAGTCCCGTAGCCAGCGCACATGCCTACTTACTGCGTCACTGCCCCTAATCTTCATCCTGCCGCTTGACCCGAGCCCTCACCCGGCCCCACCACTCCATCCGCTCCCCAACTGTCTTCTCAAAGCCCCTTGTGGTCGGCTCATACCACTTCAAACCCTGTAGCGCCTCCGGCAAGTACTCCTGCCCGGCCGCGAACGCCCCACCTTCGGCGTGGTCGTAACGATAGCCTTTGCCGTACCCGAGATCCTTCATGAGGCGCGTGGGCGCGTTTCGGATATGCATGGGCACCGGCTCGTTCGGATGCGCTCGCGCCGCTGCTAGCGCGCCGTCCCAAGCCTCGTAGATCCGATTCGACTTCGGTGCCGTGGCCAAGTACACGACGGCTTCCACAACCGCCAATTCACCCTCTGGAGATCCAAGGAAATGGTACGCGTCCTTGGCGGCCACCGCGATCGATAAAGCCCTCGGATCAGCCAGGCCGATATCCTCGCTGGCCATCCGCACCACCCTCCGAGCGATGTACAGTGGATCGTCGCCGGCATCGATCATCCGGGCCAGCCAGTATAGCGCCCCATCCACGTCCGATCCCCGCACTGCCTTGTGTAGCGCCGAGATGATGTTGTAGTGGGACTCGCCAGATTTATCGTGAGTAGGTAGCCGTTTTGCCAATAAGGCCTCAGCATCACCGAGGGAAAGGGGAAGCCTGAAGAGAGGAGCATTCGCTGCAACGTGTAGCTGAATAGCCTCCAGCGCATTCAATGCCCGCCGAGCATCTCCGTCAGCGTGTGTGACCAGCAGCACAAGGGCATCGGCTGACAGCAATCGCTCCCCTCCCTCTTCCCGCCCTGTTCCCTCCTCCACCGTCAACGCCTTCCCGAGAATCGCCCCAATCTCGCGTTCACCCAATGGTTCGAGAACAAACACCCTCACCCTCGAAAGCAAAGCGCCTGTCAGCTCGAAGCTCGGGTTCTCCGTCGTCGCGCCGATAAGTGTGATCACCCCCTGCTCCACCCAAGGCAGGAACGCGTCCTGCTGCGCCTTGTTGAACCGGTGGATCTCGTCGCAGAAGAGGATCGTTCCCCTACTCTCATACTCGAGGCGGTGCTGCGCTTGCTTCACGATCTCCCGAACCTGCGGCACGCCCGCCGTCACCGCACTGAACAACTCGAAATGCCGATCGGTATGGTTGGCGATTAGCCGCGCGAGTGTGGTCTTCCCGCAGCCAGGCGGACCCCAGAACACGATCGAGGAAACGTCGCCACGCAAGATCGACTCTCGTAGCGGCTTCCCCATGCCAAGGATGTGCTCCTGGCCCAGGAACTCGTCGAGCCGGCGGGGACGCATGCGCGAGGCAAGGGGTTCGGTGCTCTCGGCGGAGCCGAACAGGGTTGGGTCAGACATACCTGCAGTGGGATGTTGAAAGCGTTGTCTTAATCCTCGATCCGAGCCAGCAGTTCGTCCTTGGAATTGAGTGTGGGGTCTTCGAGGACGAGATCCAACAACCTCGTTAGCGCCTTTCCTATCGTCGGGCCTTTCACCATACCTGCAGCCAGAAGATCGTCTCCGGTCACGGCCAGCTCACCTACCGCCAACGGTGCCCCGGACTCCCGAACGTTGGCCACAGAGCCTCCTAGTCCTTCAGCGGCGCCTTGAATACGCGCTAAGCAAACCAGATCGTCCACAGCATCTCCAACCTCGGCCATCCACCTCCGCACCGCGACCTCGGATTCCGGATCCGGCCACCGATCTCGACATCGGCCGATCTGCCTCCCTCGTTCGATCTCCGCTCTCGAGCACTTGAGTCTCGCCAGCGTCTTAGCGGGATCGCTGGACATGAAGCTCGTAATCAACACAGGATCTCGCACCTCAAACCGATCGATCACGATTGGCTCTACGCCGGGAGCCTCTCCAGCGTCCGTGCCGACCTCCCGACCGCCCTCCGGCAGCCAAAGCCCCACCGCCCCCACAGCCCTCCAAAGGCCCACAAACTCCCCAACCGCCTGACAACTCTCCAACCCCCTAAACCACTCCTCCCGCACCCGCTCCGCAGAGAGGTGTCGTAGTCCTGCAACATTGAGATTGGCTGCGTTCCACGTTTGCGCCTCGATCGCAAAGCCGAACCGAGCCGCGAACCTCAGCGCCCTGAGAATCCGCAGGTAATCCTCCCGGAAACGCTGCGTTGGATCTCCCACGGAGCGGATGACCTTGGCATCCATGTCCCCCGCACCATCAAAAAGATCTCTCCATTCGTGTTTCAGCGGATGGTACGCAATCGAGTTGATCGTAAAGTCTCGTCGCGCAAGGTCCTCGTCCAGCGACACTCCAAACTCAACCTCTGCGTGCCTCCCGTCGGTCTTCACATCCTTCCGGAAGGTTGTTACTTCATGCGGCTTGTTGTGTCGGTCGAGGATTGCAACGGTGCCGTGTTCGACCCCGACCGGAATCGTGCGCCGAAACAGCTTCTGCATCTGCTGCGGAGTAGCGGCCGTGGTCAGGTCGAAATCCTTGCCCTCGTACCCAAGCAGTTTATCCCGAACCGCTCCGCCAACGCACCAAGTCTCGAACCCCGCGTCCTCGAGCCTGTGGACAATGTCGATCACCTCTTCCGAGATCAGCAAACTCTGAGGGAATCGCATCAGCGGCACCTTTCGCGCAGTATGCCGGCGCCTGCCGGAGCGCACAGCGTGAGCAACCACGCGGTGTAAACACGCTGGGCGGAACGACAGAAGGGTGCGCGGAGTGACCCACCGACAGGCACACTTGCCGATCGATTCACCCTTGCGTGCGTCACGCCCCAAAGGCTCCCTTCAGCCGACTCCACCACCCCTCTTTGAGATTCACCGGCGCGACCTCCTCGAGCTCACGATCCTCGATGAGTGCCCTCGGGTTCGTCTCACACACCATGAGTCCCGTAGTCGAGTAACCGCTCTCATCAAAGAAACGTTTGGCGAACGACACAGTACGTTCGTCACCGTGGTTGTCCGACGCAGTCATGTCTATCAAGCCGCGGGAAGTGAGCAAGCGCGCGTTCCTGCCTCGGGCACTGTCCTTCAAGTACTCGCGGGCATCCACCTGCATCTTTGCTCCAACTTCTCGCCAAGCACGTAGCGTGTCCGAGTTGGCGGCGTCGTACCGCTCCACATGTGCAATTACCGGAATCATGCCAGATTCACAGATCAATTCGAGCGCCGTAGCGATGGAATCAGCTGCCACACTCTTGTAGAACTCAACCAGATAGTAGCGAGACCCGGCTAGTGAAAACCTACGATCGCCGAGCACCGCAGCAGGCAACGGTTGGTTCATCAATATCTCGAAGCCGAGGTGCAGTCGCGGCGACGGAGGCGCGACCTTCCGGAGTTGGTCCATGGCAACGTCTCGTTGCTCGAGTGCGTCCTCAGCATCCATCGCGAAATCGGACGATTTAGCGTGCGGTGTGAGTACAACATCAGTGACGCCTTCGGCCGCGAAACGATTCAGCACGTTCAGTGGACCTTCAATCGATCGCGGCCCATCGTCGATACCGGGCAGGAGGTGGGAGTGGATGTCAATCACCGGTGCAGCCCCTCCTCACACCCACACACCGGTTGCAGAGGTGCAGTGCAGCCTGAGCGGCATACGTGGCATATGCGACATGAAATGCATGCCGCAGACTTACATCGCTCACCGCATCTCCGCCAAACGCTCAGGCTCCTCCTCAGCCACCGCCTCACATGCAAACGTGATCAAGGCGTCGGCCGCTAGGAGTGTCATGGCCGTGTCGTGCGTGGGAGGAGCGGTCTTGGCAATGGACATCAGTTCTTTGCCAGTGCGATGGAGCGATGCCGACCCGGTAGCGCCAGTCCGCCCATCCGACTGTCCACCCGAAACGGTGTCCAGGATTCGGCCACGCAGTGACTCAGGGACCTCAGTTAGCCTCGGCTCAAGCCAGTTCAAGAGTTCGTTCAGAGTGCTCACCTCAAGCAGTCTGAGTACCAAACACACTGTAGAGCGGCATTCCTGTGCCATCCCGGTTCGGCAACCATCAGCTGGCCCCACACTCCGCCAAGTACTCACCAACGATCTCACCCACCTTGGCTTTCGTCTCAACGATCTTCGAAGCATCCCCCACCCCGCACGATGCGAAATGCGGTCGCCCTCCACCACGCCCACCGCTGACAGCGCCGATGAGGTTCGCCAACTCACCAGCTTTCACACCACCGGAGACAAGATCATCAGTCACCGCCACGCAGATCGACGGCCGCTCATCGGTCGTAAACACGATCTTGATGCCTTTGCGGTTCTGCTCCCGAAACGCATCCATCAACAACCCCACGTGCGCTCGGTC
>JBDGYW010000443.1:0-5861 GCA_039588935.1 Gemmatimonadota bacterium
AAACCGTACACTGGCGGCCCGAGAACGACAAGATCGGGTTCCTGCACGACACGCCACTCAATGAAACAGCGGTTGCCGCCCTCGAACACACCCGCAGCGAACAGCTTGCTATCGGGGATGCGTGGATCTTTCCGGCACCTCGAAACCCTTCGGTCCCGTGTTCACGACATTTGTTCCGCGACTGGTGGGAGCAGATGGAGGAACTCGCAGAGCTTCCCCACGTTGCCGGACGTGGCTGGCACAGCTTGCGGAGAAAGTTTGCGACCGAACTCAAGCACGCACCGCTCCGCGACCTGTCGAATCTCGGCGGATGGAAGCAGCCGCAGACAGTGGTGACCTGCTACCAGATGCCCGATGAAGAGAGCCAACGTGCCGCGCTAGCCCTGCGGGGCAGGCTCGCCCCTGAGGGCGTGATCGCGCCGAATCGACACAGCGAATCGACACACCCACCCTCCGAGGAGCGCAAAACGAATCCCGCCTAATGTCGAAACGCTAGGCAGGACTTGGAGTTCCGTCTGATGGGCCAGGGGGGAATTGAACCTCCGACCTCACGCTTATCAGGCGTGCGCTCTAACCAACTGAGCTACTGGCCCGAACTGAAGAACATAATGTAGCATGACAAGCGCTGTGGCTGAAGAGTCGAGAATCGCCACCCACATAACCCTGCCGCTCCCCCCCTCCTCGGTTTTACCTTTGAGAGACCAAAACACATGGAAGAACTCACTCTTGGTTCGATTCTTCTCCGCTTCGGCGCCATTGCCATCCTGGTCGCCGCCAACGCGTTCTTTGTAGCCGCCGAGTTTGCCCTTGTTGCCGCACGCCGTACGCGCATCGATGAGATGGCGAAAGGGGGCGACCGCAAGGCAAGGACAGTTCAGTCAGCCCAGAAAGACCTCAATCGCCTGCTCTCCGCATGTCAGCTCGGCATCACCCTGGCGTCGATTCTTCTAGGGTACGTGGCGGAGGAAGCCGTATCGGTGCTGCTGCATGACTGGTTCGCAGCGTTGCCTGCGGCGCTGAGCTTCCTGGGTCGCGCTACTGTGGTGTCGATCGTGGCAATTGGGACGATATCGTTTCTGCATGTGGTGGTTGGAGAGCTGGCTCCGAAGGCCTGGGCCATCACGTATCCCGAATCGACCAGCCGGTGGATAGCGGCACCTCTGATGTTCTTCACGTGGCTTACCGCGCCTGCCACGAATTTCCTCAACTGGTGCGCCAACCGACTCGTGCGACTGCTTGGAGTCGAAACACCGGCAACCGGACTGGAAGCAATCCACTCGCCCGGTGAGATCATGATGATTGTGAAGCAGAGCAAGGAATCCGGACAACTCGAGGACGAGGATGTCCGGTTGATCGAGGGCGTGTTCGAGTTCACAGAGAAGAACGCACGAGACGTGATGACTCCACGCACCGAGGTTGTCGGCCTCCCAGTGGACCTCTCTATCCAAGACGCTGCCGACCAAGTTGCTGAATCCGGGCGTTCGCGATTCCCGGTCTATGGCGAGTCCTTGGACGACATCCTTGGAATCGTGCACGCCAAGGAAATCCTCGGCGCACTGCGAGAACGCGGTTCCGATTCCGTGACTACATTGATGCGCCAGCCGATATTCCTTCCCGGCACACGTGAGGTTGAGGACGTATTGGCCGACATGCAGCGCTTGAAGGCACACATGGCCGTGGTCCTCGACGAGTTTGGTGGTACCGCCGGCGTTGTCACCATGGAAGACCTCATTGAGGAGATCGTTGGCGAGATCTACGACGAGTACGACGAAGTCGACCCTCTACCTGTCGCTGGCAAGGATGGCGCGACGGTGCCCGGAGATACGGAGATAGAAGCGCTGAACAAGCAACTCGATCTTTCCATTGACGGCGGCGAGCATCAAACAATCGGCGGATTGGTATTTGGTACCCTGGGCCGGCTACCACAAGCGGGCGACCAGGTTCAGCAAGATGGTATCGTGCTCGAGGTCCTCGAGATGGACAAGCTCAGAGTGGAGAAGGTGAAATTGGTGACGCTAGAGGACGAGCGTACGGACAATTAGTTGGAGCGGTTCTTGGCAAGATCTCCAGCCAGTACCACCGCCTGCCACATAGACCCCGGATCGGCAATCCCCTTGCCAGCAATGTCCAACGCAGTCCCGTGATCGGGCGCGGTGCGAATGAACGGAAGCCCGAGAGTCACGTTCACTCCCTTGCCACAACCCGCCATCTTCACAGCAGTCATACCAACATCATGATACGGAGCGAGAACGGCATCGTATTCGCCCCGGAGCGCCTTTACGAAGACCGTATCGGCTGGCAATGGGCCCGATGCACCGATCTCGCGTGCCGCAGGCGCCAGCACCTCCTCGTCTTCCATTCCGAACAGGCCACCGTCCCCAACATGCGGGTTCAGGGCACAAAGGGCGATACGGGGGTTTTGCACACCCCACCACACCCGTAACGCATTCTCAGTATGCCGGGCCGCTCGTAAGATTTGGCCTCGTGTCACAGATTTGGCGACGTCGCGTAGGGCGATGTGTGTGGTGATCAACGCAACCCTCAGCTTGCCTGCGACGAGCATCATTGTCGTCTCGACTCCGCCCGCCAGCGCTCCAAGCCACTCGGTATGACCCGGGTAAAGGTACCCAGCTTCCTGCAAAGCCTTCTTGTCGGCCGGCCCGGTCACAATCGCGTCGACGTGACCGGATAGGGCGAGGGTAACGGCTTTCTCAACCTGTAGACCCACCAGGCTACCGGCCCGTTGCGGCGACAGCTCGAGCGGCGAGCGCGCTCCAACTTCAATGGACTCAAACGGCAACCCAGCAACGCACTCCTCTGGTCCAACCACCACGTAGTCTGCCCCACCCGGCGGATCATCCAAGACCTTGGAGACGATCTCCGGCCCGACACCTCGTGGATCTCCCACCGTGATTAGGACGCGTGGTGTCACAACCCTCCATCCAGTATCTCGATGTATGTGGCCGCGCGGAGTGATTCGATGTAACGTTGGATTGCGTTCTCATCTGCGAGGGCCTGACGTAGCTGGTCGCGGAGGTCTGCAAACTCGGCGGGACCTTCCGGGCGTTCTTCCAGAAAGATCATTACCGCATAGAGAGTGCGCCCATTACCACGGTCCAACGCTACGGGCCCCAGGATCTCCCCCTGCTCGACAGCGCTGAGAGGTTGCTGATACGCTTCGGGCAAGCTCTCACGCGGCAGGTCCTCGATCAATCGCTCCTCAGTTCGGTCGTGGTACAACCCGGCGAGCGAATCGAACGGTATGCCATCATGAAGCAACCCGATCACAGAGTCAGCGCGAGATCTGGCCTCTTCGCGGTTTGCGTCAGTGAACCCGGGAGATACCAGTATATGACGCACCTGGACTGATGCAGGCTCGGCACGCTGCACTTGTATGATGTGAAACCCGAAGGGCGTATACACCGGCAGAGAGTATGCGCCCGGCTGGAGTCGAAATGCCGCGTTTTCGAACTCGCGCACCAACCCCTGTCCACGTCTCACCCAACCGAGGTTGCCCCCCTGCTCCTTGGTACCAATGTCATCGGAATGCGCCTGTGCGAGAGCGGCGAAATCTTCGCCGGCCAGCAGACGTCCACGCAACGAATCAGCACTCTCATATGCCTCGCGCAGGGCTATGCTGTCCGGTTCGGTCGCCACGACGATTTGCCTGAACGAGACCGTTGCGGGCCTGCGGGGATGACGGTCACGAGTCGACTCGAACGCGGCACGCATCTCGTCTTCGGTCGGCGGGAGGGGACGTAACTCCCCCATCTGTCGGAGTTGCTGCAGCAGCGTGCTCCGTAGCAACTCGCGTCGTTGCTGTTCGGTCCGGTATAAACGATAGTCGTCGAGCGACCTGAACCCAGCGATCTGAAGGTCTCTCTCCAATTCGGCCTGCGAGTTGAAGTCCTCCCGGATCCTTTGGAGGGCTTCGTCCACGACACTCTGAACCTCTTCGTCAGTGACGACCACCATCGTGTCGCGTTCCGCGGCCTGCACTATCAACTCGTCGTCTATGAGGCCCTCGAGCAGCTGGCGTCTCAGCGCCGCCCGACCCTCCGGATCGGTCGGAACAACACCGCCCTGTGCTCGGAATGTCTGGATTTGCTCATTGATCCGAGATTCTGGGATCGGGGTATCGCCCACAATGGCAGCGATTCTGTCGACCGGCACCCGCAGTACATCTTGGGCGAGCGCGGGACAGCAGAGCGCAACGGACAGCACGACAAGCGACGACAATCGTCTATGATCCATCTCCAACCTCTCCTACTCTCGGCACTGGAACCCTAAGCGTGGCGGTGTGTCAGCAATCGAGACAGATCCGACGCACACGGGATGTCTCGTTGACAATCACGTTCCTATGGCGTTGTACTATCGCGCGCGGCACGTAGTTCCACCGCTAATCTGACAGCACGATTCAACCCACCATAGTAAAAGCTCCAATCGCCTTCCGCACGAAGTTTGGCGGCAAGGAGCGGTGGTACGATTTCGATGTCACGCTGCATCTGAGAGGTCCGGACCATGTAACGATCGAGGACCTCCCGAGCCACGCGTCTGCGATCAGCGTCGGTCGTTGCCCGCGCCATAACCGAATCAGCTCCCAACGCGTTGCGCAGCTCCCTAAGCGTCCTCTCGTATCGGCCCTTGTAGTCGGAGAACTCCTCCTCTGTTATCTCGATTCCCCGATCAACGACCTCGACCTTCAGAAGGTCGTTGTTGATTGCGCGTCGCGCCATCTCCGCCAGTTCCTCATCTGTGGCGCCGTCTATGGTAAGATGCTCCTCACGAGGCATTACTTGGAGCCAATGCACACATCCAACATCTGTGAGGCTACCACCCTCGTACTCTCCGATCACCCGGCCCGGCTCCAACGCCAAGATCCTCAGGGGCCGCGCCGCTGCATCCCTCATGATCTCGGGCCCGTCATCTGTTATTCGAATCTCACGCCGTTCTGCCATCCCAGCCAGCATCCCATCCATCCACACGTTCGCCAGTACCTCCGTGATACGATCTGTGTATTCCACCCGCACCTCTGTCAGCGTCGGCCTTCTCAGCACGTGGAACCCGTAATAGGTTTCCACGACGTCCGAGAGATCACCCGGCTCCAAACCGTATGCCGCCTGTTCAAACTCCGGTACGGTCTGCCCCCGTTCGATAAGCCCGAGCCGACCTCCTGAGGCCTTCGTTTCGGGATCCTCTGATTCCTCGACAGCACTGTCCCATCGTCCGCCTGAAGCCAGCTGAGCACGGATTCGATCGACCTTGCGACGCTGCTGCTCTTGCTGGCTAGCCGTGAGCGACGCACCAGTCCGAATCAGGATATGGTCAATGATCCGGTAGTCCCCTGCTTCGTACGCACTATCCACAACCGCAGAGTCCACAATCACTTCCTCGACAATGAGTTGTGCGTGCATTCTAGCCACTTTGGCTGTGAGGATTTCCGGCCACATTGTCTCCAGCACCGTAACGCTGTCGGTGAGCGAGTCGCCGCCCGCCAGCCGCTGCAAATAGAGCGAGTATTGAACCCACAACCATGCCCACCGTTCCAAGAGTGCTGGCTGTAGCTGCATGGATCCATCGGCCATGGTCTCCGCGAACCAGTCGGCAGTCAACACGTGGTCTCCAACGCGGGCAACCACCTTGCGGCTGAAGTAATCCGTGACGCCGCAGCCGCAGAGGTAGAGCATGAAAGAACCAACGATCAATCGACGCATTTTTTCTCCTGATCCGTGCCAGTGCACTGAACACGGGAACCCATGTCTTCATATCCGAGCGCGGTGGAAAGGACCCGCACCAGCCCCGAATCGATCGGAACCCCTCCGAGACGTGTCAACTTCAGCGAAAGCGGGACAGTCCGCCTC
>JBDGYW010000444.1:0-5835 GCA_039588935.1 Gemmatimonadota bacterium
GTGTGATACTGCGTAACTCCGAGCATGCAGAGCCTCCGGAAAGAATGCGAGAAGGATCCGTCCGGAGGTAGGATAACTGCTTGTTGCAGAATGAGCTGCGGGCGGCGAGTCAGACCAACAAGATTCGCTGGACCACTACACCTCCTGCGGCTGCTGAGAATGGCCGAATCCTAGCACGGCAAGCTTCCTCCTCTGCATGTGACTCGCGACTACTCGACTGCGCGCAGACCGTCGTCGTTGGCGAGAGATCCTTTCCCGCGGATTTTGTGGCGATGCTTCGCGCTGGCGCATAATAGGAGAGCCGAGGGGATCGGGGGACTGCGGTGGAGGGAGAGACCACGGCGTGCCCGTTCTGCAAGGGCACGGGCCGCTGCTACAGGTGCGAGGGCAGAGGAGAACTCGATGTGAGGAAGCGCCTGTTTCGCTCGAAGGAGACCATGGTCTGCGGAGCCTGCCACGGGTCGGGCAAGTGCGAACTATGCCATGGGACGGGATATTTCTCGCCCGAAGTGGGTAGTGATTAGGTCGGGCGAGCCTCATTCCCCAGCAGAAGTACTCCTTTGGATCTTGTCTCGACGTGCAGCTTGCAGCATAATAGAAAGCAAGTTTTCCCTGAGCCTGTTGATCTTTTTGCCGCAGACCACCTAGCTTGGCACACAGGCTTCGCGTCTTCGGACGGCGGGGAAGTGGTTCCCTCCACTACTGAGAGCCCGGCGGAAGGTATGCTGTCGGGCTCTTTCTACCTGTGGTACTCGTTCAGATTGGGTTTCAGTCAGCAGCGCAGTCCGCGGATCTTCTGCCAGAGTTCTTCCTCGGAAGGATGGGTATAGACCGTGGTCGTCAAGGGCGAGACGTGACGTGCGAATCGCTGCGCCAGGAAAATATCCTTCGATCGTCGATACACCGCAGTCACGGCTGTGTGCCTCAGCGAATGAAAAGGATGCAGCTGCCGGTCGAACCCGGCCTTCTGCTGCCACGTCCGGAAGGCGAACTGGACGCGGCGGGGCGAGATACGCCGTCGGGACTGCGAGCACAAGAGCGGGTCCTCCGGTCTCAATCCCTCGCGTCTCGTGGCCTTGTGTCGCCAGAATCCCCGGAGCTTGACCACCAGGGGCGTCTGGTAGGAATACGTCGCCACTCCAGCCACCCTTGGCGGTTTCAGGGCGCAACCGGAGGCGGTTCTTCGGCTTTCCGGTCGAGCTGTAGACATCGCCGACGTTGAGTCCTACAATTTCGGCCAGACGAAGCCCCGTTCCGAGCACCAGGGAGTAGATGAGGTGGTCCCGTCGATTCCGGGCCGTGGATCGGAGAATCGCTCTTTGTTCACCATGCGTCAGGATCTGGGGGCTGAGGTGGGGCATCAGGACCTCGGGACCGGATTGTCGCTCTGCTGAGGGGGATGTCAAGGCATTCTCGAGGAATAGTAGGTGAAAGGATGGAGGCTGATTTCGGGACGCTCCGAACGCAAGCCTCACTGGGCCGGATTGATTTTCCGGGGGGACAGCCCAGATGACTTGGAAAAGGAGCATCGGCACCTCTCATCCTCAGGAATCGGGATCGGCGCCGGAGTAAAGCCGGGCTGGCTCAAGTGTCAGAATTTAAAGGCCAGACGAGGTTTTTGGCAAGGACAGGTGGGATAACTGCTTGCTGGGGAACGAGCTGCGGGCGGGAAGTCGGAACACAGGATTCGCTGGACCACTACAGCCCTAATCCCTCTCCGGGAACGCCCAAGCCGAACCCCATCGCCTATCGTGCGGAAGGTACACTCGCGTGGTGACCTCGGAGATCAAGAAAAAGGCGAAGGGCGCTATCCCTTACTCCTTTGGCATTTCCGCGTTCCAAGTCCTGATCGCCCTCTTCGGGATGGTCCTCCTGGTCCGCTATCTCGACGCCAAGCAGTACGGTCTCTTCGCCCTCATCACCGGGCTTCCGCTTGTCCTGAACGTCTACATTTCTCTCGGCTATGACGCGTTCATCACGCGGTTTGTACCCTCGAAGCCAGACGACCCAAGCGTTGGCGAGGTCGTCTGGAGTATCATCACCCGTCGAGTATTCGTCACCGTGGCGGTGAGCACGGTGCTCCTCCTCGGTTTTGACCTCTACGCCGAGCCCTTCTCCTTTGTCGGATTCTACCAGCACGTCGCCGTCGGCCAGGCGTTCACTCTGACAGAAGCCGCCTACATGTACCTGGTCCTGGCGTTCGAGGCGCGCTTCCTACAAAAGAACGTTCTGTATCTGGCCGTCTTCCACCAAGGACTGCGGGTTTTGGGAATCTGGATCGGGATCGAACTGGAGATGGGGCTCCTCTTCTTCATCACCGTCTTCGCGGTGGCCAGCGCTCTCAACCTCCTCAGCGGCGTCATTGGTTTCTCCAGGCGCCATGGACTTCCCCAACCTCAACGCATGCTTCACAAGATCGAAGAAAGTGTCGATGAGAAGAGCTACCGGAGAGTCAACTATGTAAACACCATCGGCATGTCCTTTCTCGGCACCAACATCGATTGCTACCTTCTAGCGTACTTCTCCACAACTCTGCAGGTCGCCATCTACTCGGTAGCAACACGTGTCCTGACCGCTCTGCTTACGTTCTATCCGCTGAAAATGTTCCGCTCGGTGGCGGCACCCGCGCTCTTCACGAAATACGACAAGGGCCAGAGCGGAAGAGATCTGAAGCAGATGTTCCGGCTTCTGTTCAATGCCAACACCGTGTTCGGGTTCATGGCTCTGGCGATTTTCATCCCGGCTGGATCGGAGCTTCTACAGCTGGTGTTCGATAACGCGTACGCGGTTGACGCCTACTGGCTGCTCGTGATCTTCCTGGGATTCCTCGTGCTCTATCACGTGCCGCTGGCGTTGGTCGTCACGGCAATCAAGGAGCCGAAGATCCTCTTGATTTCGAAGCTCTCCATTCTCGTCAACCTGGCCCTGGGAATTCCGCTGGCCATCCATTATGGGGCCCTGGGTATGGCAGTCGGTACTCTTGCGGGGAACGTAACCAAGAACGCCATCATCTACTTGTGCCTGGTGAAGCACGTCCGGGTCACGATTCCCTGGTCGCGGGTTGCGCGGGCGGTCTTGAACGCCGGCGCGACCGCAGCCTTGCTCCATCTGGCTAAGGAGGTTGCCGGGCTCCACGCTCTGGCGATCGTACCGCTGGGCGCCGCGATCTACGTGGCCATCATGAAAGTAATGCCGATTCTTGAGCTTGAGGAGAGCAAGATAGTAGTATCTCTTGCCCCCGGAAGGTTGCAGAAGTTGGCGTCTGCCTTGCTCTAGGCGTGATGGCCGCTCACTCACGGCCGCGGCGCACAGGAGGTCCTGTTCCGATGGCGGAAAGACCGTATAGCTACGGGTTTCGCACGTTCCCGGGCCATGCCGTCCCGATCGTACAAGTCACCCCGGACGACGGGTACTATGTCTTTACCTACTATGACATCTGTCCGCTGAGCCCCTCGCAGCGGTATCTGGCAGTAACACGTATCCCTTACCAGAACAAGGATGCAGTCTTTGGCGACACCGCGGATGTCTGCGTGATCGATCTCGAGGGCCCCACGATCCGCACCGTGTATTCCACTCGGTGCTGGGGTCTGCAGGTTGGCGCCAACATCAACTGGGGGGCCACGGATCGCTATCTGTACACCAACGATGTCGTCGATAGAACGGCCACCTGCATCCGTATCGACCTGGAGTCGGGAGAAACGACAGCGTTCGGAGGACCTATGGGGCATGTCGCACCCGACGAATCGTGCTTCATCGGGATCCCCCTCGAGTTCAGAAACGTAACCCAGCTAGGCTACGGCATGCCTTCCAGGGATCCGAAGAACCACCCTCGATTCACTCCGGAAATGGCCACCGCGGAGGGCATCTGGCGGACCGACATTGCATTCAATCAGAAGCGTCTTCTCGTGAGTCTGGCCTCGGTCGCGGAACACGCACCGGAGCTTCCACCGGAGGATGGGGCCACCCTGTATTTCTGGCACACGAAGTTCAACAGGGTCGGCGATCGAATCATGGCGGTCCTCCGGTGGGTCTTCCCCTCCGGCTTCGGAGGAGCGAATCCGATGGTCTTCACCATGGATGCTCAGGGTGGTGACATCCACTACACGCCGGGTAATCCCGTGTGGGGATGCATCGGAGGGCATCCGAGCTGGGCCCCCGACGGCCGGCATATCGTGAAGAACATGCGAGTCCAGGGCGTGGGAATGCAGTTCTGCCGGATGCGATATGACGGAACCGACCTCACGGTTCTTGCTGACGGCATTGCCGGAGGTGGCCATCCGAGCATCGAGCCTAGCGGGCGGTATGTAGTAACCGATGAGTTTCAACGAGACCTGATCGGTCGGAGGGACGTCAAGATCCGTTTCGTAGACACCCAAGAGCACAAAGAAACGATTCTCTGTGCCATGCGAACCATTGCCGTCAACAGGCTCCGGGATCGCGCCCTGTTCAGACGAAGAAACCAGGTGCTCCGGCTGGACGGGCATCCGGTGTGGAGCAGGGATTACCAGAAGGTCTACTTCCAGGCTGCGCCCTGTGGGTGCCGGCAGATCTTCTTTGCAGATGTCTCCGGGTTTGTTCAGAGTCCAGGGTCCAGCTAGAGGCGTTGGGCATCCCTTGGCGCAGGGAACGAGAGCCCGGGGCCTGCCACGAGCCGTCCATCCTGTTGCGGAGCATCGTTGTGACTACAACACAGGACTTCGTACCACCGGCCACCCAGGCCTCGGGAACCCTTCTGATTATCGGGGGCCGCCAGATCAAGCTCTTCGGCGGTCTGAAGACGCCCACGGAGGCCGAAGAGTACTGGAGCTACTTCCGCCCGACGATCCTGGAAATCGACGCACTCAGTGGCCAGGTCTTGCGACAGCACGACGCCGACGAGATCGATTTCGACATCGTCTGCCGCGCTTACTCGCACTCCTACCGCGGCAGTCAACTGAGCGGGGACACTCTGCTGACGTGCACGATGTCGGAGTGCGTGGAGTTCTCCCTGCCCCGCTTCGAGGTCGTCCGGCGATGGTCACATCCCCTGTTCAACGACCTGCACCATGCGGCCCGCTTTCACGGTCAAACATATGTCGTGAGCTCCGGTCTTGACGCTGTGCTGCGTTTCACCAAAGGGAAAGAAGAGCCAACAATCTTCCCGGTCGTTGAGGGCGCCGCTCCGGATCCCACGAAGGACTATCGCGCGATTTCCACGAAGCCACATGCCTCACACCCAAACCACGTCTTTTCGGTTGGACCCGACGTGTGGACAACGCGTTTCAAGCAACGTGACGCGATTTGCCTGACCCGGGAGAATGCCGGACACTTCGGGATCAGCGTTGAAAGGCCACACGACGGAATCTTGCGCGGAGGTCACTTATACTTCACGTCGATTAACGGTGTTGTCTCGATGTTCGACCCTGCATCGCACGAATTGCTGGCGGTCTATGACCTGAACGAGTTCTACCCGGACACGCAACTGGGATGGTGCCGCGGCGTGGAAATCGTCGGGTCGACCCTGTACGTTGGCTTCTCGTCGTTGCGTCAGACGAAAATACTCGAGCACCTTGCTTTCCTGAAGCGAAAGTCCAAGTATAAGCTTCCGTCGCGAATCGTAGAGTATGATCTCTCCACACAGAAACCGATTGGACAGATCGAATTCCGGCCAACCGACATGTCCATCATCTTCAACATCATCGCGTGTACCGGCTGATTGGCTGTAGTGGGCCAGCGAAAGTCAGCCAGGAGAAAGTGGTCAGAGCCAGCGCCGAAAGTGGGTGAGTTGAGTCTCGATGGGGCGTGGTCAAGAGCCGGAGGAGCCTGATCGCCGTCGCCGGACGAGAGGAGATCGCG
>JBDGYW010000445.1:0-5834 GCA_039588935.1 Gemmatimonadota bacterium
ACGCTCGCCGGTTGCCGCTCGGCATCCTGCCCTAGAGGTGGGTCTCAGTATGGGTCTGTGGTTGACCCGGCGGATGTACCGACTCGGGAACTCTCCCTATAAGTCCTCCATGGAGTATTCGGATGGCCCTTCGGTGTGCAAGCGGAGGAACCACATAGTTGTCTAGCTCGCTGAAACTTTTTCCATCCGCACTCCGTACCAGTAAAATACTGATACCAGTATTTCTCTGTTAGTGGAGCCGCGAATGCCTCAAACGCCGAAGAGGGTGCCTGAAGACATGCTGCCGCTCAAACCGGCTGACTTTCACATCCTGATGGTGTTGCTGAACAAGGCCCTCCATGGGTATGGAATCATGCGGGCTGTGGAGGAGGAATCCGACGGTCGAGTGTTGTTGGAGGTCGGTACGATGTACAGACTCATCGCCCGGCTGACGGATGAGGGACTCATGGCGGAATCCAAACGCAAATACAGCGACAGGCGACGTTTCTACCGGATCACTCCTCTGGGGAAACAAGTGGCCAGACTCGAGGCCCGACGGTTGCTGGACGTGGTTCAGGTTGCACGCGTTCATGATCTGCTGAGTGATGGCGAGGGGCTGTGAGTCAGCCGCTCGTTCCCCTGCCTGTTCGTGCGCTGCGACTGCTGTTGTTCTTGTACCCACGGCGCTTCCGCGCCACGTACAGCACTGAGATTGTGCAGGTCCTTTGCGAGCGTATCAGGACCACTCGCGACACACGAGGGAGGGTGGCCACCGCGAGGAGCGCGGTGCGAGCGGCCGTTGACCTCATTGGCGGTGCGATCCCGGAGCACCTCCGTGAGCATGAGCGCCAGGCTCGGGTACAACGCACTTCAGGAAAACACACGAGGGCGGGAGCCAGTCTTATGGAAACGCTTCTTCAGGACGTTCGCTTTACGATCAGGAACCTCCTCAAACGCCCTGGGTTCACCGCCGTTGTGGTTGTCACATTGGCAGCCGGTATCGGTGGCACGGTCACGATGTTCAGCACAATGAACGCGGTCTACTTGAAACCGCTCCCGTACGACGAGCCTGACCAACTCGCCTTTGTGAGCGGCAAGAGCAACTATGGAAACGACGGTTTTGTGTCATCGCTTGACTATTTCGACTACCGGGAGCAAAACGACGTATTCGAGTCAATGGCTTCTATCCGTGGGTTTGGATTACAGGTGACCGTTTCTGGTGATGGCATACCGGAGCGTGTCACGGAACGAACGGTGTCAACCGAGCTATTCTCGACGTTGGGGGTCGCTCCCGCACTGGGGCGTGATTTCGTTAGAGCTGAAGAGGAGACAGGTGCCGATAGGGTTGTCTTGCTGAGCGATGGTTTCTGGCGACGTGGATTCGGGGGGGTACCAGATGTTGTCGGCGGTACGATGACCATTGACCAACAGGCTCACACGATCGTTGGAGTGATGCCTCGTGGTTTTGACTTTCCCGAGGGTGCCGATATCTGGTTACCGATGCGTAGGGATTCACCGTTTACAGGCTCGCGCGGACCGAAGAACTGGTTTGGGGTTGGACGCCTCAAGCCCGAAGTGACCCTCGAACAAGCACAGCAACAGGTAGATGTAATTGGTGCGCGATTGGCGGAAGCTTACCCGGAGACAAACACTGACCGTGGTTGGCACCTATCCGCACTTCACGATCGGTTGACAGGGCAGGCACGCCCGACGCTCTTGCTGTTCACCGGCGCAGTAGGGCTTCTGCTCGTCATTGCCTGCGCCAACGTTGCCGGACTGCTCCTGGCGCGCGGCGTTTCGCGCTCGGGGGAACTAGCGGTTCGATCGGCGCTTGGTGCATCGCGTTCCCGGCTGGTCCGACAACTGCTTACGGAGAGTTTGCTTCTTGCGATATCGGGTGGTGCCGTCGGTCTGATATTGTCGTCCGGGTTGGCCGGCGTTGTCAAACAAATCGTACCGGCGAGCGTCCCCGGCATAAGAGACCTGGGTGCCGACGGATCTGTGCTCGTAATTGCCATCGCCGTATCCGCTCTCACCGGCCTCATCGTTGGACTCATCCCAGCACTCAGAATCACGAGGGACGATACCGCAGGGCAGTTGAGTTCTGCGCGCCGAGTCTCCGACAACGGGGTTACGGCCCGACTGAGGGGTGCTCTGGTAGTTGGTCAAGTGGCTCTTTCGCTCATTTTGCTTGTTGGCGCAGGCTTGCTGATGCGCAGCTTCTTGCGACTCCAGGCGGTCGATCCCGGATTTAACTTTTCTTCCCTCCTGACCGTGGAGATTCCATTGCCAAGGGACGATTACGACTCGAACGAGGAGTCCAGTCGTTTCTATAGCGCTTTCATTGAAGGTCTGGAGGCGCAATCCGGTGTCGTTGCGGTCGCCGGCATCAGCAGACTGCCCATCGCCAGTCCAGGTGGGGACTATACTGTTTACCCGGAGGAACTCCCCCCGGGCGATGCGTCTGAAAGGGGTAGCGTGGTCGTGCGCACCGTCACCCCAGGATACTTCGAGACGATGGGGATCCCGCTCCTCGCGGGGCGTGGACTGGGTGAGCAGGATGACCAGGATGCTCCTGCAGTAGCTGTTGTGGACGAAGCATTAGTACGACGCTATTACACTGACCAGAATCCTATAGGCAAGAACCTCATGTTCGGCCGCCGTCGGCCGGTCGCAGTGCGGATCATCGGAGTGGTTGGTGATGTTCTATCATACGGCCTCACCAGTGGGCCCAGACCCCACATGTATTTCCCACCTAATCAGCGGCCGGAGCGCACGATGAGCGTCATGATTCGGACCACGGCAAACCCGCTGACTATCGTCCCCGTTCTACGTGACCTGGTGCACGAACTGGACCCAAATGTTCCGGTGGCCAAGATTGCCACAATGAATCAGGTCATTTCGAACTCCATCGCTCAGCCGCGCACGAACATGTTGTTCCTGGGAGCCTTCGCGACTGTGGCCCTGCTACTCGCCGCGCTCGGACTCTACGGTGTGCTGGCGTTCCTCGTAACCCAGCGTTCCCAGGAGATCGGAGTGCGGATTGCGCTCGGGGCAACACACGTCAACGTGTTGCGGCTGGTGTTGCTTCGGGGATTCAAGCTTGTAGGAACGGGCCTGATCCTGGGCATTTCCGGAGCTTTTGGTGCCATCCGGTTCATTCGGTCGTTGCTGTTTGAGGTCGGATCCACAGACCTTCTCACTTTCGTGACCGTCAGCGTGTTGTTGGTATTCGTGGGAATTGCTGCATGCGCGATACCGGCTTGGAGGGCGATGCGCGTCGACCCAATAACGGCACTGCGCTTCGAGTGATGGGCGGATGGGAATCGAAGGAGTATTACTACAACAGCGCAAGAAAGCGTTCCAATGTTGGCTCCTAAGTCGAGCCACATGACACAGAGACCGGTAACGGGAGACTTCCACCAGGCCCCCGGCCCCGTCCGACGGGCGCTTTCAGGGGTACAACGGATTGCTAATCCGTGGGTCTTCACGCTCCGTGGGACCAGCGGTCCACGAGGGCAGCGTGGAGGCGAGCGAGGAGGTCGGCCGTTTCAAGTCTAGCGCTGCGGTTCACTAACCAACCGAGCAATCCGCTGCCTCACGTCCTCCACCTGCGGCTGCAGTTCGGGATCGGCATCGTTCCACAACTCGACGAACTCGTTGTAGTAGCGAACGGCGTTATCCTGGTCACGCCGCTGCTCGTATAGTTCACCGAGGCGGCGGAGCGTGGACCACAGGATATGCTGGTCAGCACTGACGCGGACGATGGACGACGCCGTCAAGTAGCGCTCGTAGTAAGCCACCGCGGAGTCCGAGTTACCTCTACGATCGAATGCCTCGGCCAGTCCGGACAGTGCACATAACACGCACCCTGGCGCCGCCTCCCTTTCCAATTGCAATTCCGCGATCGCGTCCTCGTAGCGGTCCTCAGCCAAAGCCACCAAACCGCGTGCGCGGTGCCTTTCCCACTTCCGGTCCTCACGTGTCTCGGCGTCGACTTCGGCCTCGAATATCTCCAGAAATTCCCGGGCGCGTGCCGATTCGCCGGCTTGCGCATAGAACCTCACCAACATGAGGTAAGGCCGATCCTCCGGCGCGAGTGATTCTAGCGGGTGGTCTCGCAGCCGGCTGTCCATTAGCCTGAGCGCGGCTGGTCGATCGACATGGTGATCCAGAAGTCGCCACGCGTGGGTTTCTCGTTCCCAAACGTCATACGGCCTCAGCTGCGTCCAACGAAGGCCCAGTTCCTCCGCCCTGGCGCGGGCCGTACGCAGGTGCCGCCACGACTCCGCAAGCTTGCCGCGCACGAACGCTACCTCCGACAGATCCCATGCGACTCTCATCTCCCACTGCGGGTTGCCGCGCTGAGAGGTCTGCAGGTGTTGCAGGATCGCCCGAGCAGAGTCGTATTGCCGAGTAGCGCTCTCAAAGCTAGCACCAAACCTCAGCACGTACGGGTGATCAGGATACTCCGCGGCGAACAATTCGAGCACGCGGCGTGCCGAGTCGGGTTTCCCCAGCTCATAGAGTATGCCGATGGCTCCCTGGTACGTAACGGCGGGCGCGTGGCCCAAGGCGATCGAGCGCATCCGCAGTGCAGCGGCTTCCTCGTTGCGTCCCAGAGAGGAGTAGTAGTTGGCCAGGTTGTTCAGCGCTGCTCGGTCGTCCGGGTATTTGGCAAGTACACTGCGTAACGCACCGGCTGCGGCCTGCGCATTATCCTCGACGTAGTTGTAGTACGCCCCCTCACACAGATACCGTTCCCGTTCAGTGAGCCGATCGCGCAGCTCCATGGCCCTCGAGAACGCCGAATCGCGACGGTCGGGATCGCGGCCCGTGTTGGCCAACACGACACCGAGATAGCGCCACGCCATGGCGAAGCCCGAGTCCTCCGCGATCGCTTCCTCGAGTAGCGTAATGGCCCTGTCATAATCGCCGAGGCTGGAGGCCCTCTGCCCCTCGATGAACTTCCGCAAGGCGACCGTGGAACGCGTTGTCACCCTGGCCAAAGGCGGGTCCGAGCGGATGGTCCGCAACGACTCCCCAATTCTGCCACGCAGGTCGGCCGAGAGTCGATCGACCGCCTCGATGACTTCGTCCGCGTTCGCCGCATTCTCCCGACCCGCCCACAAAATGTCACGGGTTCCTGCTGCGATGAGGCGGGCCGAGAGCACATAGCCGCCGCCAAGAGAGCGGATCTCACCGGCAACGACCGCCTTGATGCCTTCCCGCTCCGCCACCTCGGTCGCGAGCTCGAGAGTGAGTGCCTCATCGGGACCGCGCTCCATCCGCGATAGCACAGTCCCGACTTGGGCCGCCTCCATCACGGTCACCGTCGGGGACTGAGCAAGGTCTACGTGCAGCAGCTCCGTGACAGTCTCGGCCAATGTGGTGTCGGGCGTGGCATTCTCGAACAACGCCACGACCAGGCGCTCGCGTTGTTCCAGAACCCCGGAAGCCACCAGCGTCCCCACCGGTCCGATGCCGAGCAAACGCATCGCCATGTAAACGCCGGCCCCGACCGCGAGCAAAGCGAAAGCCATCCCGGTGCCGCCAAGCGCCTTGTTCCACCTGAAGTGCCTTTCCACTCCAGTCGGTGTCGGGACGCGGGTCCCGATGGTCTGCGCCCATGCCCGCTTTCGCTCATGAAAACTTGTCAGCAGCAGGACCGGGAGGGCGACAACCAATACCGCTACAGTGGCGACGAATACCCAATCCGGCAGTCCGAGTTGCACGAGTAGACCGTAGGCGACAGCAAGGACGGCTAAGGTCCCAACCACGACTTGCGCGACTGCGCGCACGGGACGCCATTGGCGAGCAACGGCATCGTAGTCGACCACCGAGACCGGTGAAGT
>JBDGYW010000446.1:0-5830 GCA_039588935.1 Gemmatimonadota bacterium
GCCTGTACGTGGTTTCATCTGACAACCCAAGTGAGGCCATCTCGGTCAACATCGAACAAGCGACGCACACTCCTGGTAGGGTGACGCTCCTGATCATGCGGGCACGTTGACCACACACCAGCCGCGAGACTGGCTAATCCAAGACGGGTGACCGCGAACTTTCGTCCAGCCCTTCTCACTAGCCACCGCTTACAGCACACATACCTACATCCTCACCGCATACTGCACCTTCACCAGCAACTGATTGGAGTCCAGCTCCCAGCGGTCGAGCAGATCGACCACGTTGTGGTTGTAAACCACGAACAAGTCGCCGAGCGGGTGGAACGTCCAACGCATGCGCGTGTTGGCGCCGAACTCTCGGCTTTCGTTATCGTACTGTACGAAACTGTTGACCTGAAGGTCGGGTGAGAAGTTGACCAGCATTCGGCCGCCGATCAGATCCTGCGTAAAATCACCCGCGGGCAGACTCCCGATGTTCCGTTCGCCGGTTAGTTCGAACGTTGCGAAGGCCGATGGTTTTACTGCTACCCGTGTGGTTATCTGGTGCAACGAGCCGTCATAGAAGCTGCCGAACCACCAGGATACTCGGCCACTCACCAAACGTCTCGCCGCGAAATCCTGCTCGAACCGGTACCGGACGAAGTTGTACGAGCCAACCGGGATCGAGACACCATCCGCGATCTCGAATGGCTCTACCAGCCTTTCCCCCTGCGGCACCACATTGAACTCGAACCGATCGCCGCTTTCGAAGCGCCAGTTGATCGGCGCCGTGAATACACGGTAGCTCTCCCAGTTGCCATCCAGATCGAGTGCCAACGTGGGCAGGAGTTCATAGAACATCATCCGCATCCACGGCCACGACGGCCGGTAGCGGAAATTGACGCCGCCACTCCACAACTGTACGGCTGCTCGAGGCACAAAGCCGAGTGACGGGTCGAATGCGTCTCCGATCCGTTTATAGATCAGTGCAATGTCCCAGGTATCGTTCGGGTAGTCGAGCTTGGCCCCAAAGGCGGTCCTGTCACCGTCCAACCCGTCACGGTGCGACACCAGGCCCCACACCCCAGCGAGGAAGTTCTTGTTTCCCCACAGCCTGGACGTCTGGTAGGTGAAATCGGTGCCTACCATCCAACTCCCAGGACGACCTTGCGGATCGCCGAACGTTGCTAGAACTCCGGCCGATGATTGCTCCAGAACGTTCTGCTTGACCCGCACGACGCCCATGGTGGTTGCCGCCACAAGGCCTTCGACCTCACCAGTGCGCACAGCCAGCGCGCCGAAGTTCGTGTTGCCTATCCGGCCATTGATCTTGCCACCAGCCTGCAGCGGCACTTCCTCCCCATCGAACAGTCCGATTGTCCTACTGTGAAACGGCACCAGGTCGGTGCTGTGCATCGCTCTCAAGCCGATGCCGAAGTTGAAGATGTCGGCACCCTCGAGGAAGAACGTGCGCTTCTCGGGGAAGAACAGCGAGAAGCGTGTCAGGTTGGTGCGCCGAGTATCTACCTCGGTCTCACCAAAATCCGTGTTCGCCGTACCTGACAGGATCACGTTCGGCCCAAGTCGCTGAGTCACGTCGAGGCTCGGCTCGAATACGTCATCGATCCCATTGATGTCAGTATCGGGCCCCTCGAGCTTGCCTACCAGACCGGGCCGCACCGTCAGACCGATGCCGAAGTTGAATTCGGGGAGACCCGTTAGCCGGCCTGCGCGACTCGACTGCGAGATCTTTGCATCCCGGGTTGGACTCGACCACCGACCGGTTTCCTGAACCCGTTCGAGTCGGCGTTCGATGTTGAATCCCCACTCTGTCAGGCCCTTGCGGAAGCTGAGACTCTGTATGGGGATGCGGACTTCAGCCGACCAGCCGGAGGGCCCGCGAGATGTTGCGGCTTCCCACGCCGTGTCCCATTCCGGACTCTCGCCCTCGCCGTTGCGGTCTACGAGTGCATCGTACCTCGAGCCCGATGGATTGACCGCGAAGATGTACCCGGTGCGGCCGTCCAGAAACGTATCGAGTATGAACTTGATGTGGTCTTCACTGCGCAGTTGTGAGTCACGCGCCTTCGAGAAACTCACGATTCCGGACCCGTCGGGATCCTCACAAACGACACCAATGACGAGCGCCCGCGAGTTCGCCAGGATACGAACGGTCGTTCGGCCTGATAGGGGGTCTCCCTCTATGGGTTCGAACATCGTGAGACTGCTGATGGCATCGGCGGCCGCCCATGCGGCTTCGTCCAGCAACCCGTCAAGCCGCAGTACGGATGGAAGCTCACTTACCTGGAGAGAGGGTCTGTCTCCATTCTGTGCCAGAGCGTTCGACGCAGATATCAACAAGCCAATGAGTGCAACAAGGCAGATACTCACACACCTCGACCCACGGTGATTCCCACCACCCATCTCTATCATCAAAGCCTCCGAAAACCTCAGATTCTGGACCGCACGAACACAAAATATGCCACTAGTAGCAGGGCAAGTATCCACATCGTCCAACGCACGTCGCGCGCCCTACCACTGAATGACTTGACCACGGGATACATCACCAAACCGAGTGCGATGCCGTCACCGATGGAATACAGGAAGGGTATTCCCATCATCGTGAGCACCGCCGGGATTGACTCGCTGCGGTCCGACCACTCAATGTGTCGGACGTTGCTCATCATCATCGTTCCCACCAACACGAGAGCCGGGGCAGTGATCGGAGGGTAGCTACCGACCATCGCAACGAACGGCGAGAAGAATAGAGCAATGAGGAACAACAGTGCCACGGTAACCGCCGTAAGCCCCGTCCTGCCGCCCGCCTCAACTCCTGCGGCGCTCTCGATGAAGCTAGTCACAGTACTCGTGCCCAAGCACGCACCGGCTGAGGTGCCGATGGCATCGGCCATCATTGCACGGTTGGCACGTGGCAACTTGTCCCCTTCCATCAATTCAGCCTGCTCGCCGACCGCGATCAGCGTTCCCGCAGTATCAAAGACGTCCATGAACAGGAAGATCAGGATGATCGGCAGCATCGAAACCGATAGAGCCGCGACGATGTCCATCTGAAAGAACGTCGGCGCTAGCGAGGGCGGCAGTGAGAAGATGCCCTCAGCCGGCGAGAAATGTGAAAACAGCATCGCGCCTGTGACTGCACTCGACTCCGATAGAGCAGCGGGCATTGCCGGCATTGCCACCCTGAGTACCAGCGAGACAACGAGCGCCGCTGCGATGCCCCAAATGATCGAGCCGACAACTCGCCGCGCGTGGAGCACGGCGCCCACGAGTAGACCGATAAAGAACACCAGGAGGTCGGGCGATAGAAACTCTGGGTTCAGCTTCACCGCCGCGCCCGGGTCGGCCACCACCACTCCGGCGTTTGCTAGCCCGATAAACGCGATGAAGAGCCCGATACCGACGGCGATTCCCCGCTTCATGCTGGGGCTCACTGCATCAAGCAACTTTTCCCGGACACCTGTCAACGAAAGCAACAAGAACACCAATCCGGCTACGAACACCGCCCCAAGGGTTACTCGCCACGGTTCCGCGAACCCTGCCGCCGCGGCCACTGGAAGCGCACTCAACACGAAAAAGAGGTTCTCACCCATCCCAGGGGCCAACGCGATCGGGTAACGGGCGTGCAGCCCCATGATCAAGGTTGCGAGCGCAGCAGCGAGGCAGGTGGCGGTCGTAATCGCTCCGAAGTCGATGCCCGTGTCCATGTCGAACATCGACCCGGAGAGGATCGCCGGCTGCACAAAGATGATGTAGGCCATCGTGAGGAACGTCGTGAGGCCCGCGGTCACCTCGGTTCGCACCGACGTGCCGTGTACGTTCAGTTGGAACAGCGAGTCCAGCAACTCTCCGCCCCGTTTAGTCACCGCGTATACGCTTCACCACCATGTCGCCCATGTCGGACGTTGAAATCCCACTCTTCGCATCGGCGGACGGGACGTCACCACTCGCGAGAAGGTCGGCAATTGCGTCGTCCACCCGCTTGGCCGCAGCTGTCTCTCCGAAAAAGTCCAGCATCATGGCAGTGGCGGAGATCGCGCCGAGCGGACATGCGACGTTCTTGCCGGCATACTTTGGCGCCGATCCGTGAATGGGCTCGAACATCGATGTCTTGCCCGGATGGATGTTTCCGGAAGCCGCGATGCCCATGCCGCCCTGAAGCATCGCGCCAAGATCGGTGATGATGTCACCAAAGAGATTCGTCGTCACGATCACGTCGAACCACTCCGGGTTCTTGACCATCCACATACAACACGCGTCGACGTACGCATGGTCCGTGTCTACATCCGGGAAATCTTTGGCAACGTGAGCGAATACTCGGGTCCACACGTCCTGAGGTCGCACGGCGTTCGCCTTGTCGACCAACGTGACGGTCGGCTTCTTACCATCGCCTCTCTCCGCCGCTCTCTTCTGAGCGACTTCGAAGGCATACCTCGAGGCTCGCTCACAGCCCTTCCAGGTGTACACGCCGTTCACGAGCGCTATCTCGTCCGGCGTGTTCTTCTTCAAGTGCCCGCCGATCTGTGAATAGATGCCCTCGGTATTTTCGCGCACCACCGTAAAATCGAGGTCAGCCGGCCCCTTGTCCTTGAGAGGACAGAGGTGGTCCGCATACAGCTTGATCGGACGCAGGTTGATGTACATGTCGAGACCGAACCGCAGCCCGAGGATGACAGACCGTTCGACGAGGCCGACTTCGACATCGGGGTGGCCGATTGCACCCAGTAGGAAAGCGTCAAGCGTCCGCCATTCGTCGAGCAACGAATCCGTTACCAGTTCCTTGGTCTTGAGGTAGTACTCTCCGCTGTGCGGATAATCGACGAGCTTGTATTGGAAACCTTCGAGGTCAGCGACCGCCTCGAGAGCCTTTAAGCCTTCATTCGCTACCTCGGGGCCTATCCCGTCGCCGCCAAGGACACCGATATTGTACGACTTCATCACTCCTCCGTTCATCTCATCAGTTCCGACCCTCATCCACGTCGCCTCACCTGGCGAATGGCGATAGGTATTCTAATCCCGCCGCACGATCGACGCGATTGCCGAGTCTTCTTATGATAGGTCGCGGACCTCGTGCCATCCCCAAAAAAGGACCCCGGGCAACTACCCGGAGTCCTCAGAAGTGCTTGGAGTTGTCAGCCGCGTTCGAATGGGATACTACGGAGTTATCTCCGTGTGCACCGCCACCCGCAGTCCTTGGAACCCAACCATTGTGCGGTTCATGTCCGCCATGGACCCTGTGATCCCTCCAGCCTGCAGCACGACCGCCAACTGCTGGTTTACTTGCCGCCGTAAGTCCATTCCAACGCGGATCGAATGTCCGGCTTTCCGCAGAGTAACGTCCGTGTCGCTATTCGCAGTGACCGAGCTGCGGAATTCGGCCCGAGGTCCCACTGAGGTGCCTGGCGCAAGCGGAAATGTCCAGCGCATTCCGGCCGCGAGGAGGTTACCTCGAGGCAGGACCGCCGCACCGGTGGCGGTAGGTTCGATCTGTGGATCGCTGCGGAACACGTCAAATCCATATAGGATCAGCGTGGACGAGCCGAGTCCTTGGTTCAGCGATAGATATCCTACGATCCGGTTGCCCACACCGTTCTGTGGGTCAGAGTTGATCTCATCGTTGGACCGCATGGCATAGATGCCTGCAACCCGGATGTAGGTGCGGCGGCCAAGCGGTCCTTCCAGGCCGGCGCGGAACCTGAATTCCTGCCCTGGTTTGAGTTCCTGGTCTCGGCCCGCAACCGGCACGAATGAGAGCGGAAGTTGGTAGGTGCCGCCAAGGCCCATGGCGAGCCGACCCAATGGAACCGCACCCGCAAATCCGCCGCCGATGTTA
>JBDGYW010000447.1:0-5829 GCA_039588935.1 Gemmatimonadota bacterium
TCGAAGGTTTGAACGGCGGTTCGACCTACGAGTACAGGGTCTTTACGGCGGTCCCGGGCGGAGATCCGGCCCCCGTGGCCAGAGGTCGGTTCACCACTCAGCGTACCGGAGAAACTGGATTCACCGCCGCATTGATGACGGATCCTCACACAGGGACTTTCGTTGACGGCACCGGGCCGGTCGAGGTAATGGACGAAGTGATCCGCAACATGCGTAGAGACCGGCCGGATTTCGTCATCGCTTTGGGAGACAACGTTGCCTGGTCCGGGTCACGCAACCATCCGCAGGAAGATGACGTGGCTGCTAAACGCGCCTATACCATGTACCGGCGCCACCTGTCTTCCCTCTCGATGTCCTGTCCGCACTTTGGTGTGATCGGGAATTGGGACGGTGAATCGGGTAAGCAACCGGGAGAAAGTGTTGCACGTGTGGCGGACGTACGCAAGTGCTTCACGCCGAATCCAAATGACGAGACGTATCGCGAGGGTGGCAGCTCTAACGAGGACTACTACGCCTTCGAGTGGGGTCCGGCACTCTTCGTCATTCTCAACGTGCAGTCGTACACGATTCCTTCGAGTGATTTGCCCAACCCACGTGACGATGTATCGGTGGTTGAAGATTGGACGTTGGGATCAGCACAGTTCGACTGGTTGGAACAGACTTTCTCAAACTCCGATCACCCGTTCAAGTTTGTCTGCATTCATCATGCTGTGGGGGGCAACGGCGGCAACGAAGAAGAGACGCTCTATGGACGCGGCGGGTACAGAGCGGCTGCTGTAGGAGAACAGAAACTGGTGCACGAGGCCATGCGCGATTCGGGTGTCCAGGCCTTCTTCTACGGGCACGATCATGTCTTCGTCGACGAGGTGGTGGACGACATTCACTATGCAATGCCGGGAAGCTGCGGCGCTCCGTGGAAGTTCGGTAGAGAGATCACCGGTTATCGACGGTACTGGGCAGATTCAGGGCACGGTCGCCTCACAGTCCGTCCGGACCAGGCGGCTGTTGGTTTCGTTAATCAGGCGGGGCAGATCATCCACGAATTTGTGATGAGACCCGGGTAAAGGCCAGAATGCCTTGGTCTACACCTTCACGAACACCCATGGTGGTATCCCTTCAAACAACACGATTGTAAACGTGTCCCCAGCGATGGAACCCGTCATCGTGCGCAAGGTCACCCCCGGCACTGGTAGGCAGTGGTAGACAATGTCCGCGTCAGCGAAGTAGAACTCAATGGTCGCCTCAACGAGGCTGTACGTTCCGGTGGCAGTGTCTTCTGCGACGGTAACCTCTCCTTGAAAGGACGTAGTCGCGGCTATCGTCCAAAAGAAGGTTGTATCTGCACCGAGGCGCATGGACGAGCTAGTTAACTCCCTGTAGTCATCGCCAGTGATCACCCTGTGCGGAACGGGTTCGCCGCCGACCGTAGAAAGCACATATGTGCCAGCGGCGGCCTCAGGTTCGGTCAAGCCGTCACACGCGTGCCCTTCGGAAGCGGCGTCTGCGACTCTAGTCTTGTGCATGGCAGCATCAGCGTGATTGTAAGGACTGATAAGACGCCTCGCACAGTTCACTCCAGTTGAGGATGGACTGAAACTGTGGAACAGGCGTCAAAGCAACCTCAACAGTCGGATTGGCAGGTCCCTTTCTGTGGCATCACGAACCTGTTGTATGCCGACAGTGTGCGATTCACACAGGCACCCAAATGTTGCACTTTCTGCGCGTGTACCTCATCACCCTGGACGTCTCCCGTACACAAGCGTATTCATAACAGTTCAACTCGGTACCGAGGACACAGCCTGTGGCTGACGCACTGGACCGATTGAAGATTGCACTCCAGGGCCGCTTCGCCATCAAGCGGGAACTCGGCGCGGGCGGCATGGCGACGGTTTACCTCGCCGAGGACTTGAAGCACCACCGGCAGGTAGCAGTGAAGGTGCTTCGCCCCGACTTGGCGGCTGCCCTCGGCACCGAACGGTTCAACCGTGAGATTGAGATTGCGGCAAAACTCAATCACTCCCACATCCTGCCACTGTTGGATTCGGGAACTGCCGAGGAACAGCCGACCACCCGTCCGCCTGACCGCCCGTCTGTGTTTCTGTTCTACGTGATGCCGCACGTTGACGGTGAGTCTCTGCGACAGCGGCTGAATCGAGAGACACAGCTGCCGATTGAAGACGCGTTGCAGTTGACCGAACAAGTAGCATCGGCACTGGACTACGCACACCGCCACGACGTGATCCACCGCGACATCAAGCCCGAAAACATCATGCTGCACGAAGGCGTGGCGATGGTAACCGATTTCGGTATCGCGCTGGCAGTCAAGGCGGCCGGAGGCGAGCGGCTCACAGAGACCGGCCTTTCCCTCGGCACTCCGGCGTACATGAGTCCCGAACAGGTAGCCGGAGATCGTGATGTCGACGCCCGAAGCGATATCTATTCGCTGGCCTGCGTGTTGTACGAGATGCTGGCCGGCGATCCACCGTTCACGGGTGCCACCCCTCAGGTGATTCTGGCGCGTCACGTGACTGATCCGGCGCCGCCGATCACCACTGCCCGGTCGAGCGTCCCCTCGCCGGTGGCGGCCGCGATCGAGAAGGCACTAGGCAAAGCGCGCGCGGACCGGTTCGAGTCGGCTCGGGCGTTCTCCGAAGCTTTGCGTGCAGAATTCAACGAAGCAGATCCGGACACCAAATCGATCGCGGTGCTACCGTTCGCGAACCTGAGTCCCGATCCGGACAACGAGTATTTCAGCGATGGCATGACCGAGGAGATCATCAACGCACTGGTGCATCTCGAAGACGTCCACGTCGCTTCGCGCTCCTCGTCATTTGCCTTCAAAGGCGGGTCTCCGGATATCGCCGAGGTGGGAGCGAAGCTCAAGGTTGCGACCGTGCTGGAGGGCAGCGTCCGGAGGTCGGGCGACCGCCTTAGGATCACCGCGCAGTTGATCAAAGTGGCGGACGGATACCATATCTGGTCGGAGCGGTACGATCGCCGAATGGAAGATGTCTTTGACATTCAAGACGAGATCGCGCACGCCATTGTCGGGGCCTTGAAAGTAAAGCTCCTAGGTGCGGACAGTAACCAACTCCTGAAGCGAGGCACAAACGATCTCGAGGCGTATCATCTGTACTTGAAGGGACGGCTGTTCTGGCTGCAGCGCGGTGAGAGGTTCAAAGAGTGCATCCCCTATTTCGCGCAGGCTATCGAAAAGGACCCGCACTACGCGCCGCCACATGCGGGCCTGGCGGACGCGTTTTGCACTCTCGCATGGTACGGCTTCGTGCCTCCGCGAGACGCGTATGCAAAGGCGCGGTCGGCTGCCGAGCGCGCGGTCGCGCTCGACGATAGACTTGCGGAGGCGCACTACTCACTCGGTTTTTGCGAATTCATTTTCGGCTGGGACTTGGATGTTGCCGAGTTGGAGTTCAGGCGGGCGATCGAGCTCGATCCGCGCATGACGCTCGCGCACCTGTGGCTAGCGCTAGTGCATGCGGCACTAGGGCGTGTTCCTGAGAGTGCTGCTGAGGCAAAGCGCGCTCAAGAGCTCGAGCCAATCTCGCCCATCACCAACGCCTTGGCGGCACTAGCGTACTACTGGGCGGGTCGCCCCACTCAGGCGCGCGAGGCCGCTCAGCGTGCCTTGGAGATCAACCCGATGCTTGCACTGGCCCATTGGATGCTCGGACACGTTGCAGCGATGGAGTCCAACTGGGAAGATGCCGTGAACGCTCTCGAGCAAGCGGTTTCGTACATGAAGCGGAGCCCCATGATGTTGATGTCGCTTGGCAGCACTTATGCGCGGTCGGGTCGAGAGGCGGATGCAAGGCGAATTCTCGAGGAACTCCAAGAGATGTCTGAACTCCGGGCCGTCTCCTCCCTGTTTGCCGCACAGATCGCACTCGACTTGGGTCAACTGGATCACGCATTCGAGCTACTGGAACGAGCGACTGAAGAAAGGGCGCCCACTTTCTACTATGTGGCGACCATGCCTGGCTATACTTGGCCGCGGTCGGATCCTAGACTGGTGTCTTTATTGGAGCGGCCGGAATTGAAGTGGCTCGAGCGAGTGACACCTCGGGGACGGTGATTGTGTATTCGCGAACGGACTTGAAACAGCAATACGGTTGTCGATGACCGACGTCTCGTCCCGCCTATGCTCTGCCTTGTCAGACCGGTACCGCATCGAGCGGGAACTCGGCGCGGGCGGCATGGCGACGGTCTACCTCGCCGAGGACCTGAAGCACCACCGCGAGGTGGCGGTCAAGGTGCTACGTCCCGAGTTGGCGGCGGCCCTCGGTGCCGATCGGTTCCACCGTGAGATTGAGATCGCGGCACAGCTCACGCATCCTCACATTCTTGCACTCCATGACTCAGGCGAAGCCGAAGGGTTCCTCTACTACATCATGCCGCACGTTGAGGGTGAGTCTCTGCGCCAACGACTGAACCGAGAGACACAACTGCCCATTGATGAGGCGCTGCGGTTCACCGAACAAGTTGCGTTGGCGCTCGATTACGCACACCGCCATGACGTGATCCACCGCGACATCAAGCCGGAAAACATTCTGCTGCACGAAGGCGAAGCCATGGTGACGGATTTTGGCATCGCGCTGGCGGTCAAGGCGGCGGGAGGCGAGCGACTCACTGACACCGGCTTTTCTTTGGGCACGCCCGCGTACATGAGTCCGGAACAGGTGGTGGGGGATCGTGATGTCGACGGCCGCAGCGACATCTATTCGTTGGCCTGCGTGCTGTATGAAATGCTTGCCGGCGATCCACCGTTCATTGCATCGAGTCAACGCGCGGTGTTGGCGAAGCATATGACCGATCCGGCGCCGCCGATAACGACAGTGCGCTCGAGTGTTCCCTTACCGATTGCTGCTACTCTCACCAAGGCGCTCGGGAAAGCTCCCGCGGATAGGTTCGACTCGGCGAAGGCATTCTCCGAAGCTCTGTCTGCAGAGGCGAAGGAGGCAGAACCTGAGATCAAGTCGATCGTGGTGCTGCCATTTGAGAACCTGAGTCCAGAACCGGACAACGATTACTTCGCCGACGGGCTCACTGAGGAACTCATCACGGACCTGTCTCAGATCGGAGAATTACGCGTCGTGTCGCGCACGTCGGCTATGATGCTCAAAGGTGCTTGCAAGTCGATCCAGTCAATTGCACAGGAAGTCGCGGTGCAGTACGCCCTCGAGGGGACGGTCAGGAAGGCCGGGAACAGTCTCCGGGTCACGGCACAGCTGATCGATGCACGGGCTGACGCACACATTTGGGCGGGAAAGTTCAGTGGCACGCTCGAGGATGTCTTCGACATCCAGGAGAAGGTCTCGAGGGAGATCGTCGACGCTCTCAAGGTGGAACTGTCACCCGACGAGGCGGAGAGGATCGCAGCTCGGCCCGTAGATAATGTTGCTGCCTATGACAGCTATATCAGAGCTGTCGCCGAAGTACACCGGTTCCAGGAGAGATTTGAGGAACTGAAAGACAACGCTCGGACGGACCAGGTGGATGTGAAGACTGCCACAAGGCTTCTCCTCGAAATGATCCGAGTGCTGGGATTCAACCCTGAGATCGTGGAGGAAAGCGCCGATAGGGTTGTAATCAAACCGGGTCCTTGTCCCATATACGATGCGGGACGCTCGCTGTGCTTGGATGACGCTGCGATCAAACGCTTGTGTCGGACCCGTGGACTCCGGTTTATGAACGCTGCAGCGAAGCAACTCAACTCCAGGCTGGAATACCGCCTGGTTCAATTCCGAAGTGGACCCGATGATTCCTGCATCGAAGAACTAGTGATGTCGTAGGTGCGGTGAAACCCGGAGT
>JBDGYW010000448.1:0-5823 GCA_039588935.1 Gemmatimonadota bacterium
TGAACGAACGCTTCGGGCTTGGCACGGAGCGAGGTACGGTTAATCTCGAGCGCTGCTGCAGTCGCCAAATGTGCCTCCTCCGACTGTGGGCATTTTTGTGGGCACTTTCACCGTATATCACCGGAAACAGACGTACTCACCGGATAACGGCAGTTGTGCCAAACCCTAGGTTTTCCCTATGGAGGAGTACTGAGGAGTAACTGGAAGAACTCGGCGGAAAACCGCCTGTCATTCTTAGAAGGCCGTTGCTCTATCCAACTGAGCTACGGGCGCTGGGATACCAAAACTCGGCACCTCCCACCGCCAACACAACCCCCTCCCAGCCTCAATCTCAAGTGCATCGCGAGGCCCGCAGCACGAGTTCCATCAAGCTGACCCTTGACGAGCGCGCCCGATGTTAAAACCTTGGTGTACTTTCTCATCAGAGGTAGACCTATGAGCAGGCCAACCGTGGAGGCGAGCCCGGGAGTGTTCATCGAGCGTAAGCATGTGATCCCGCCAGCCGTCCTCGCCATTCGCATGCAACGCTACAGCATTGCCCTCATGTCCCTCGCGTTCGTTCTGGTTGCCGTGAATCTTGCCAACCTGACGCTAGAAAAGGTGCTTTGGTTTGCCGCAATACTCACGGCGGTGTTTGCGATTCTCTGCGGAGTAACCGTGGTGATCTTGAACGCGATCGCTTGGAACTTTGACCGACTGAGGGAAGAGCTGAAAGGCGGACGGGAATCCCAGGAGATGCGATAGACCGCTCCTGACAAACCATTAGCACCCTCGAGGACCGCAGATTTCGGAAGCGCCCGACTGCCGTCCCTATTGTACCTAGGCCATTACGAGATATGCTGTCAACAGCGCCACTAGAAGCGCCAGTCCCACCGCGACAGCAACCATAACCCTCCGCCCGCCGACATCCCTTCCGGCTCTAGAGCGTACGAGTTGAAATGCCTGTTGGATATCTTGCTGCCGCACACCCGGATGGCTCTCCTGAAACTCGGCAATTGCGTATTCGATCTCTCGTGCGAGTTCCTGAGCCTCGAGAGATGCCTGAGGTGGCGGGATGTATGGCACTGGCGGCACGAATACCACGGTTTCCTCCTCTACGATCCTGCCGCGTCTGTGTCGGACTGATGGCCCGCGATGATCTTCCAACCGTCATCAGCGCGCACCCAAACAGTGGTGAAGCTGAACTGGTAGGTCGGGCCGGTATCCCCGCTCCTGAATTGCGGCGTATAAGAGCCACGCTGTGACGCGCTAACAACATCTCGATCCAACACATTGATGTGAGTGTCAGCCATATCAATAACTTGCTTCTCGACCGTTTCGAACATTGGACGCCAGGAAGCGTCGGCCGCGTCAAACCCAAGGATCATGCGCCCCGCACCCCAGGAAAAAGTCATGTCGGGTGAGTCGAGGTAATACAGCATGCCCCGGTCGAAATCAGTCTCTGCCCAGGCATCCCAGAACTCCTGCAACACCACACCGATGCTGTCGGCTAGCGCCGTCTTTTCCGTATCGGTGAGTTCGGTCGCTGCCGGCTGGCACGCCACGAGTGCACTCGATGCCAGAGCACTCAGGAACAGACGCCTCATGACCGCCTCCATGAGAAGGTGAGCTGAAAGAACTGGGGCAGATGTACGCGTGTGCATGCTGAGTGTCAAGGACGAAGACGCCGCGCACATGATCAGAATCCAACAAAGGGGGACGGTGGTGAGGAGCTGGGATTTGTGGGCAATGAGTCGGGGCGCTGGGATTTGAACCCGGGACCTCCTGGTCCCAAAGCACCCCTATCGCACGCAAAATACGCGGCGTAACACCAGAGTTGAAGGGCGGGATTCCCCACTCTTCCTGGTGTTCGCACATCTTGCACCTGCTGGGGAACGCGCAAGTTGTACACCCTCATGAACGATGCAAAAGCAGCCTGCGCAGAAAATCTTCGCCTCACTGTTCGCCTCAAAACCGGGCTCCCCGTGAGTACTATACCGCGACGAGCATCGGCAGTGCTGTAGCGTTTCCGACAACTCGTGGCGCAATACTACTATGGCTGAGGCACTGGCGCGTCGGTGTTCCAAATCAGGTGTGTCCAGAGCCAAGAGCCGTCGGTTTGTTTGCGCGAAATCCAAAGGTACTTGCCGATCCTTACACCGGTTGTGTCTCCAACCGGAACGTCCGACAACGACCAAGTTCCCCGATCAAACGCCAGTCCATCCCGCCCATCCACCTCCAGCGAATTGATCGTAAAGGTGGGCTGTGGCGTTCCATACCTAGCTCGGATTGTCTCTCGCCCCTCAGCCGCTGGGCTGTTGCCCGGCATCTCCGTGGCGTCTTCCGCGTACAACGCGGCCACACCATCGGCATCACCCGCTATCACCGCTTGAGCGTAGGACAGTCTGAGGTTGTTCACGGCAGCAATGTCTTCATCAGACAACGAAGTATCCGCTGGTTGACACGCGGCCAGCATGGTCAGGGCGAATGCTGCAAGAATGAAACGTCGCATGGATTCCTCCATAATTCGGTTGCACCATGGTGGCGGTATTCAGGATTCGACGCGTCCGCCGTTGGAGTGGACCACCTTCCATTCACCGTCGAATTGCTTGAACACATAAGTCCACGATCCCCGCGAACTCAGGGTATCTCCTTCGGTGGTAACAACGCTCCACTGGTATTCCGTTGTATGGCATGCGGCATCGGGAGCAAGTACAAATGTGTGACCGTTGCTGAACTCCGCTTGAATCACAGTCTCCAATGCGGCTATCCAATCGCGTGTTGGATTTGCGATTGCATCATGACCGAACACGAGATTCCCGTCTTCGGCATATACAAACCCGTCAACATCAGCCCAGAAATTCAGAAGCCAATCCGCGTCATAGCGCTTCACCGCTTCCATGTATCCCTCGACTCTCTGCTCAATTGCACCAGCGATTTCAGCCTTCTGATCCTCTGTCAGGTCGGTCGTCCCCGGTTGGCAGGCTACGAGCGTCGTCAAAGCAAATGCTGCGAGAGCGAATCGGTGCATGGTCGTCTCTTTGGGAGGGGATGCCGCAAACGTATCCCTGTGCAGTCAACTGTCAATCAACTGGAAGGCGGCCTGAGTCAATTGAGGCTGGTGGCGTCGTGATGGGAGAACGCACACGCCCCGATCCGAACGACCCGAAGCGGCGAGCTAGGCGGTTGCCCCGCGCGTATGCCACAAAAGCACTGAGCGAGCCCAATATGGGCCACCGTCTGGTAGGTAACCATGCGGCATTGTGGCGTGCAGGTGGTTGTGGCACAACACGTTACGCCAGGGTCCACGTGCCGATGAGGCGAACATCGGGGCAAGGAATTGACTGCCATACTACACCACTGAATGCGAGTACCGAACATCCGGCAAGCAGGCAAATGCGATGCGCTGAACGCGGAGCCGCGATCCCATGACGTTCAAGGACGGTCAAGCGGCGAGACTTGCGGCACTGAAGAGCGCGGAAAGCCGCAGAGCCAAGAAGCGCGAGAAACTGACCTTGGAATCGGTCGAGGTAGCATTCGGGTCTCTGGAGACGTTGGAGGACGCCCAAAGGCGCCTTGAAAGGCTCGGCGTGTGGTCAGCGGCGGGATTGTTAGCAGGGAGCGTTGCGAGTGCGGCGGTTCGGTCGGTTGAGGTCTGGTTGCGGGCACACGAATCGAAATTGACGCAGGCGGTAGTCGAGGACCTCAAACGTGACGTGGACAGGATCAGGGATGAACTTGCACGTACTCGGACCAGGCGGTGAGACTGTTATGACCGCCTCACCGCCCAGTGTTGGCCGAGCGTCAACCCTTCCTCCCGCCCTATTCTGGTGGAGGCGCCTGTGGAGCCGATTCCGGAGGCGCCTGTGGAGCCGATTCCGGAGGCGCCTGTGGAGCCGTTTCCGGAGGCACCTGTGGAGCCGTTTCCGGAGGCGCCTGTGGAGCCGTTTCCGGGGGCGCCTGTGGAGCGGGTCTGGGAGCCTTGATCGCCTCGGCCACGCCTTTCAGCGCCAGTCCTGCCACCAGCGCCTCAATCAGGAGTTCGTGTCTGGATGGGAGATCTGCCCCAGCTATCCAATATGGGCTCACCGCCAAGAACCCAGCCACACCGCCAAGGATCAGACCGCCCATAGAGCCGAAATCCAACGTGCCGCCTTCATACTGCCACGCCGTGACCTTGCCTTTGGATTGGATAAACTCGTGCAACAGCCCACCTATCGCCCCAACCGTGACGGCCAGCCAACCATACCAGTTGAAGGTCCAGCACAAAACGGCGCCGAGGATCACGAGCCCAAGAAAGGCCAGGCTCGTTTTGATACGGGCAGCGGGTTGCATTCATCCTCCTTGGTTTGGGCCAAGAGTAGCCGTGGGAGAACGGGCAAACATAGCAACCAAGTCACGAGTTGGTAAGATGAGCCGAAGCATCGACCGTTTGGTCCGCCAGATGCGCGACGCGGTAGCTGCGTTCGAGATACCACAGGATGTCGAACAGCGGTTCCGAAAGTACAACGACGATCCCGTGGGCTTCGCGAACACAGTACTCGGCATAAAACGACTGCCACTCTATCAAAAGGCTTTCCTGTGCGACGTAGAGCGTTCTGAGAGGATCGCGTGGGTCGCCGGCCATGCAACAGGTAAGAGTCACGCTGCGGCGGTTTTGTTGGCGTGGTATCTCGTCACCCGTCCTGGCTGTCGGTGCATCGTGACCTCGGCGACGTTCGAGCGCCAAGTCGGTCGGGTGATATTTTCGAAACTCCGGTCACTGGTGGCCAGGGCTCAAGAGCCGCTACCGATCCAGGTGAGGGCGACAAGAGCGACGGTTGGCGGTGATCCCGAGTGGGGAGCTGAAGGTGTACCTGCGTCAGCTCCGGAGAACTTCGCAGGATTCCACTCGAATCGGATGCTCTGTTTGGTCGATGAAGCCAAAGCAGTCGATAGACCCGCGTACGAGGAGCTCCTCGGCAACCTGGCAAGCGCGACCGATGACGCGAAGCTCGTACTCCTCTCCACTGCGGGACCCTCACAGGGCTACTTCTTTGAGCGCTTCCAGGATCACGCTGACACCTGGAAGCTGCACCGCACGCCGTCCACCGAATCGCCGTTTGCCCGCGGTTTCGCCGAAAGGATGCGCGAGGAGTGTCTCGGGGAGGATGACCCGATCTATCGCATGAGAGTTCTGGCGGAGTTCGGGTCAGACGTCGAGGGACAATTAATCGCGTATGCGGCGCTACAGTCGGCCGTCGGTCGCGTGGTTGATGGCGAGGAAGAGGGCGGCGGCATCGTCTTGGGTGTCGATGTGGCCCGTTTCGGTGAGGACCGAACCGTTGTCGCGATCGCTCAGGGCTGCCGTGTGGTGGACCTCGAGTCTTGGCGGGGACTCGACTGCATGCAAACTGCCGACCGCGTCGCGAGTGTGATCAATACCCGTCAGCCAGTGAATGTGTTGGTCGATGAAATCGGCGTTGGGTCAGGTGTAATTGACAGATTGCGGCAGTTGGGACACCGCATCGAGGCGGTGAACGTCAGCCGGTCCGCCTCACAAGAGGGAACGTTCATGAACCTGCGGGCCGAAATCGGGTGGAAGGTGCGGGAAAGATTTGAGCGGGGCGAGGTGAGCCTACCTGATGACGTGGGATTGCAGGCCGAACTTGCTTCGATGCGCTACAGCTACGACCAACGCGGTCGGATACGGCTCGAGGAGAAATCTGCCGCGAAGGCTCGAATTGGCAGTGTACGTCGTCAGACCGAATGGGACAAATCTGGTGCCGGATTAATGGACACATTCCCGTATTGATGACGGCCTGATCAGCTCCTCCTTTCTCAACGGCATTCCTCGGTTGTAAC
>JBDGYW010000449.1:0-5819 GCA_039588935.1 Gemmatimonadota bacterium
ATCGGGGCCATGAGCGACGGCACCAAGGAGGTGTTGGCGCTGGTCTCCGGGTACCGGGAATCGACGGAGTCCTGGACGGCAGTGTTCCGGGATCTGGTTGCCAGGGGGCTGGGAGAGCCACGTCTCTTGGTTGCGGATGGCAACCCCGGGGTCTGGGCAGCGGCGGCTAAGATATGGCCCGGAGCAGAAGAGCAGCGGTGCTGGAATCACAAGATCCGAAACGTCCTGGACCGGTTACCGAAGCGAGAGCACAGAGAAGCCAAGGAGCTTCTCAGAGCCATCGCATACGCTCCGAGCATAGCCGCGGCATTGAAGGCTCGCAAATCCTTCAGCAAGCGCTACAAGCCGTGGTACCCCAAGGCAGTGGATACGTTGGAGGACGATTGGGACCGGATGGTCACGTTCTACCGTTTCCCACAGAGTCACTGGAATCACCTCAGAACGACGAACGTGGTGGAAAGTCCCTTCGCATCGGTTCGTCTCCGGACATCTGCGGCAAAGCGGTTCAAACGAGTCGAGAACGCAACGGCACTGATCTGGAAGCTGCTGACCGTGGCCGAAAAACGGTTCCGGAGATTGCGGGCTCCCCATCAGCTAAAGGACGTATTTGAGGGAAGAAAGTACGAAGACGGAAAGCCCGTCTCAGACCGTCAGCGGAAGGAAGCCGCCTGAGACGTTTACCCACTTATTGACCCGAGCTCTGCTCCGGCGGGTTTCTTGTCAGTTTTGGAATAGCACCTTATGCATCGGGAGTCAATCAGCGATCAATTATCCGTGGAGCTAAGGCAACTGGCCGTTATGCCACTGCCTGACGTGCGGGTTCATTGCGGTGGGGCGGGTGGGCAAGACGCTGTAATGGTTGCGAGAGCGGGAGGATATCGGATACGCTGTGGATTCAGGGGAAGTGTTTGGGCAGTCGCCCTTACCTCTTCGGCCTCAGCAACTCCTGGAAGGCGGGTAGTCGCGTAGGCATGTGAAGGCCAAGTCATTACCAGGCCACAATTGCACGGTTGGGAAGCGACAGATTCACTTCCCGAAGTTGTATGTGAAGGACAGCAATGGAACCGGGAAACCTTCTTCGAGGATTGACCCCATCAGCAAAACCCCTGCGTCAACGGCAATCCGCTCGCCAAAGAACCTGAGCGCGAGAGTGAACGGTTGCTGGTCGAGTTCGAAGTCGTCACCCAGGATGAACCAGTTCTCCGAGACGAGGGCGATGCTACCGCTGAGACGTACATTGCCTCCCAGCATCAAGATCGGATTCTCCCCGAACTCGAAGTCCTGCCCTTCCTCCTTCAGGTATGGCAGACCGAGGCCCGCTGTGAAGCTCTTGTCCTCCTGACCGAAGGTGGCCACACCGAAGACTATTCCGCCAGAAATACCTTCTGTTAACAGAGTCATGTAGAGTGCGCCTGCAGAGACAGCGACTGCATCCGACGCCTGGGCGCTAATCCTCGGGGCCACATAGTACAACTGCTCGTCCAGGCCCAGACCTGGAAGGATCGTCATTCCCCCTAGCACACTCACGTTCTCTGTAAGTCCGTACGCTACTCCGGGGAAGAAGATCCAGAAGTCCGAGAAGTAGCCTTCTCCCTTGCGAAGAGGCCTGCCAGTGGGCGACAAGAGAAGCCGAGAGTAGTTCGGATCAGCGCGATAGAACTGACCACCGACCACGCGACCGTGAATGCGCTCACTTGAGACAACCGAGGACCTGGGGATCTTCACTTCAAGACCCCCGAGAGTCACAATGCTGACGGTGTCCTCATCCTCTTGGACGATCCTGCCCCGCAACGTGGTTCCATCGTTCAGGGTGATCGATACGAGCGAATCGGGCTGAACCTCTTCCTGCGCATGGACTCGCTCGGAGAGGAGAAGAAGGACGCCAGCAAACACGAATACTGAGAAGACCCCTCTTCGTGACATGGACATACCTCTTTCAGTAGCTCGTATTGCTACATGTGTCGCCAGGCCAAGGACACACACTCATCGCTCCCAGAAAGTGCTGGTCCGGCAGAACATGGTCTCAAAACGAACACGCCCAGCTCCCGCGGCACGATCACACACGAATGAGTCGCGACCGGATCATCCTTCTGCTGCGCTGGCCACCGCCATCCCCCCACTACCAATCTCCCGCTCGATGGTATAGCGGTCGGAGAGGGCGGCGGCGAGGCGGGAGAGGGCGTCAGTCATGCTATCATCAAGCCTCGAATGCTCGCTGCTTCTGACGTGCTCGATCTAACAAGGCCGAGAATCGTGGATCGCCCCTAAGCGGAATCAACCCGCGATCGTGTTCGGCAAGGAAATGGTGGTTCGTGAACCCCCACTCCATGGCCTGGTCCAACCACCGGAGCACCTCGTCGAACTCGCCAACGCGAGCGAAGCACTGAGCTACGTAGCGGGGGTACGCCTCATCCCTCATGACCGCTTCTTGGAGTACCTCATTCGACTCGAACCATTCGCGAAGGCCCTCCTGCTCTCCGCGAAACGCACGTACACCCAGCTCACACAACTCCGAGAAAAGACCAGTTCTCGCGTGGGATCCTTTCACGAACGCAGCAACCGCGTCGGCGTCTTCGCCTGCATAAGCGAGAGACTGTCCGAGCCACCAATAAGAGAACGCGGGGTCGGCCATCCCTCTCCTAGATTGCTCCGTGAATTTTGCGACGGCCGCTTCGAACTCCCCCGCAAACAGATCAACCACGGCCCGGCTGAATGAGGACAGCCAGATCAGCGGATCCCGTTCCATTGCCTCGTCGGCGTATGCACGCGCCTCGTCCATCTTCCCTGCCTCGGCGAGCAGGTGCGCCGAGAACCAGAGGGCATCGCTATTCCGCTCCAGCTCGAGCCCCCGCCGTAGGTACATCACTCCCTCCGGAGTATTGCCCCCTTTATACACACTCAGCCCCTTCGCGAACCAGGCTTGCGGCAGTTTCGAGTTCATGTCGAGCGCTCGCGTTGCAGCGGCCGTACACCGGTTCAGAGTTTCCTCATCGGAGGAGAAGCCGAAATCGTAAAGGGAATAAAGGAACACTGCGTTGGCGGCGTGGAGCAGCGCATGGTCCCCAAATGCCTCGAGGCCATCATTGATGAGCCGTATCCCCTCCTCAACCCCCTCGCGAGTCATGCTGAACGCGAGTGGTCGCACACGCAACCACACTTCGTAGACTCGAGGATCATCCGTTGCTCGCGTGCCAAGTCGACGCTCGTCGTCCGGCGTCAACGTACCCTTTAACGCCTCGACGATGCGACGGGACAATTGCTCCTGGAGGTCGAAAGCGTCGTCCATGGTCCCGCCGTACTTCTCAGCCCAGAGGTGCGCGTCGGTGGACCCATCGATGAGCTGCGCCGTAATACGCAGGTTCTGGCCCGCACGGCGCACGCTGCCCTCCAGTACATATCGAACGTTAAGCTCCGCAGCAATATCTGTGGCGCTTTTGTTTGCGCCCTTGTACATCATGGCCGACGTACGCGAAATCACCGTCAGTGCCCCAACCTTTGAGAGGTCCGCAATCAGCTCATCCGTGAGTCCATCAGCGAAGAACGCGTTGTCTGGGTCAGGACTCAAGTTTTCAAACGGCAAAACCACGATCGACTTCTTCTCGTCCTCTACCTCCACTTCCGAAGCAAACAGAGCTTCGGAGAATGCCCTGGCCGACTCGAAGCGGGCCGCGGGTGCCTTGGCTAGGGCTTTGGTGATAGCACCAACAACCGGCTGTCTGACATCCGATCGCACCGTCGTTATCGGCGGCGCCGGATCGGTCATGTGTTTTGCCAACACCGCACGTGGGTTCGACGCAACGAACGGCGGATCTCCGGCAAGCATCTCGTACAGCACGCAAGCCAACGCATACACGTCGCTGCGACCGTCGATCTCCTGCTCGCCGCTCACCTGCTCGGGGCTCATATAGGTAGGAGTACCCAGAGAGAATCCTGTCTCCGTGAGCCGTGTACCACCCGCCGAGTCCACAGCCAACGCTATCCCGAAGTCGGCAACCACCACTTCGCCGGCCTGAAACAGGATGTTCTCTGGCTTGATGTCGCGGTGGACGATGTCGCGTGAGTGGGCGTATGAGAGTGCGTTCGCGAGCTGGCTAGTGATTTTCAGAGCTTCATCAACGGGAAGCTGTTTGTCGTGGTTCAGCCGATCGCGTAGCGACTCGCCCTCGATCACCGGCATCACGTAGTACAAGAATCCGTCAGCTTCACCAGAATCGAGGAGAGGGAGAATATGCGGGTGACTGAGGTTCGCAGTGATCTTGATTTCACGAAAGAACCGATCGGGGCCGAGTGCCGCGGCGAGTTCGGGGCGGAAGACTTTGACAGCGACCTGCCGCTCGTGTTTCAAATCTTGGGCGAGATAAACAACTACCATGCCGCCACGGCCGAGTTCCCGCTCGATGGTGTAGCGGGAGGAGAGGGCGGATTTGAGGTGATCCAGGTCAGCCACGGCGCCGGCTCCGGATGGATGTAACTGCTAAGATACGCGCCGTCGCTCCGAGGGCTAGGTAGAATGGCAGGCTAACCTTGCCGCATCCATGCCGAGGGTCCATCTTCGAATCAGTTCAGGGTCCGCCGCCTTCTCAACGGAGGTCACGGCAATGAGCACAACGGACCTCAGAGCCCTCAATGATGTCTGTCGCAACCTAGACTTCTCTCAAGCCATGGAATCCCTGCTTGGTGAGTTTCGGCGGGGGTATATCGCCGACAGGGACCGCACCCGTGAAGCATCGGCGATTGAGACCCACCTCTGCGAGATCTCAGATGCATGGAACCACGTCTTACCACCGTTTCCCGCATGCTCCGGGAAGCGGCGCTCGTTCACCTGGGAATACTCCAAAGGGAAGAGAGACACCTACATAAAACGCCTGGTCACCGGCGTCCTGGCACGATACAAGGGCTCAAGACGCCTAATCCACAATCCGGCGACGGTGTTCGGGAGGCACGCTAGAGAGCTGTCGTTTGATTTGCCTGCCTTTGAAGTTCTAGGTACCGACATCGATCCCACTTGGAACTTTCTGCATGGAATCGTGAGTTTTCGGAAGTACTCCGGCCTGAAGAACTACCGGTTTTTGCGCGAGAACATCTTTCAGCCGAGCATGGACCGGGAGCCTGCGGTCGTCACCTTCTTCGGAGCCTGTGGGTCTCTAACGGATGGCTGCATCGACTACGCAATCGCACTGAGAACCCCGTTTCTGATCTGCAGGTCTTGCTGTCATGAGAACATCGCTGACAACACGGTGATCGTGCGGCGACCGGGTCTCCTCAACCTGTTTTGGTCGATGAAGAACGGCACGATGGGAATGTTCAAGAGGCTACGCCCCAGCTTCAGCTTCTCCGGCCCCTACCTGAAAGACAGATACCCACGAAGCAAGAGCGCAAGGAACCTGTTGGACGCCGACACCGTCCTTGCTCTGGCACAAAGCTCGGTTGACAGTGACATATGCAGAAGTCTGATCGACCTCGACCGCTGCATGTACTTGCAGGAACACGGTTACAACGTCCTGTACCGCGAGGAAGTGTTCTTCGCTCACAGGAGGGAAGAAGACGGGGTGGACTGACCGACACGCAGGTTCGGCACCATAGTCAGTCGCTATCTGCCACAACCCAACTCCCGCTCGATGGTGTAGCGGGAGGAGAGGGCAGCGGTGAGGCGGGCGTGTTGGTCGCTCACTCCCACCCCATCCTATTCATCAGTACGGCCCATCTCGGATCGTCACGCAACGGTTCATATTGCGGCCAGTGCCTGGCGACAGAGAGGATCGGGTCTCTCTCCTCGTATGCGCGGTCCAGGTATCGAAACGCGTCGTCCTTTCTGTCCA
>JBDGYW010000450.1:0-5809 GCA_039588935.1 Gemmatimonadota bacterium
ATCCCAAGGAGTCAAGAGGTTCTTATATCTGAGTTCATTGAGCGTCCTGAACCTCTCCAAGATATCAGAGACTGCCTTGGTCGATGAGGCTTGGGACTATGAGCCGACCCCTGAACTCCGTGGGTACTATACGAAATACAAGTTGCTAGCCGAGCGAGTTGTTCGCACTGCGGTGAAAGAAGAGGGTCTGCCAGCGTGTATATTGCGCCCCGCCGAGGTGTTGTTTGCTGACAACCCGCACCTGTCGATAGCGGGGGGCAAGGAAATCGGTCCGTTCATCCTGTCTTTCTGGGCCAAGAGCACCAACATACCGCTGATCGATGTCGATGACCTGGTAGATATCATGGTGCGGCTGTGGAATCGATGCGAGTTCACAGGTGAGATCTTGAACATCGTTGATCCCCATTGCGTAACGCAGAGCGGATACCTCGATGCGTACCGGCGACGGCATCACCGCCGCACGGTGGTGGTCAGGCTCCCGTTTGGTGTGGTGGTGCGTGGTGCAAGGTGCATCGAGGGTGTCCTCAAACCGACTGGTCTCAAGTTCCCCGTGTCCGAGTATCGCCTGCGATCGGCAATCGGGCCCAGGGTGTTCAGCTGTGAGGCGGTCTCGAGGTATTTGGGCGAGTGGAGATACACGGGGATCCAGGATTACCTGTGCCAACCCAGTGTGCAGGATGGGAAACATCCCTAGGAACCGGACATATGAAGAGCGTTGTTGTAATTGGAAGTGGATTGGCCGGCACTCTGGTCAGCAATGATCTGGTGGGAGATCACGACGTTTCAGTGCTGGAGATCGGCAGGGGCACAGCCTATGACTATCCCAGCGTGACTTATTCGCGCAAACCGTTCGGCGCCGTCAAGACATTCTGCTACGGCGCTGGAGGAACGACCAATCTTTGGCATAACGGTCTGATTCCCATGCGACTTGGGGATATCTCAAGCGACACGTTTGTTTCCGTGTTGCGCGATGCTGAGCATTATGCTGACAGGTCAGCACGAGATCTATTCTATCCGGGGGAGCATTTCACGTCAGATCATGAGCGTCTCGTAACACGCATGAATGAGTTGAGTGCGGAGCTAGGGGCTTTCCCGACGGGCATGGATTGTCTGATCTACCCAAAGTCGTACCGCAGCCTGTCGGTTCGTTCCTCGGTTAAGGCACATTACTCCGTATCGAACATCGGTTTCGAAATGCGGGAGGGTAAGGTCGCAAGGGTGCTCTACGAGGCCGGCAGCAAGCGAGGATCCATTGAGCCTGACTTTGTGGTGGTGTGCGCAGGTGCGCTCGGATCACCGTCGGTGGTGTCTACTGTGCTCGAGACCATGGGACTATCTACTTCTCAAGTGGGTGACGGACTGACGGACCACCCGATGGGTTTCGTGGGAAAGGTGAAATTCGGCGCGGACGCGAGCCGAGTGTTCAATACATTTTCCGGCTTTGATGGTGATGGATACCAGTGCTGTACTGCGGCTCGGCTGGAGAACGAGGGATATTATGCTGCCGCATTCTTCCGGCCTGCACTGACGATGCAGAATCGCCTGGAGATATACAAGTATAAGAGTCGGCTTGGTGCGAGTAGCGGTCTGCGACAGATCAGGGCGGCGTTTTCGCCAAGACTGTTCCATCCCGATGTGCTCGCCGAGGTATTCTCCCATCTATTTCACACTTCGATCAATAGCCGTGTGTTCAACATCCTCCTGTTCTTTGAGCAGAAGAGGGGGAACTGTTCTGTAAGGAAACATGATGGCGAGATGATCATCGATTGGGGAGTCAGTGATGACGAGCTGGCCGTGTACAACCGTATGCTCGAGTCGCTCAGAGACACGCTGGCACCAGTTTCCGAGCAGGTCGAAATCGAGATTCCGATATCTGAGGACTGGCTGTGGTCCGGGGCACACCATTCTGGAACGATCCCAATGGGCGACAGAGGCAATGGCGTCGTCGACACAGACCTGCGGATGAACGAATGCGAGAACGTCTTCGTGTGTGACGCGTCGATCATTCAGGAGCATTCGTACACCAACACCGGGCTGACAATTGGCCAATTAGCTCACCGCGTTGCCGACAGCATTCGTGGTGCGTGAACCAACCGCACGTCTGGTGATGAATGGTCCTCTCTTCCACGCTGCGTAACGCCGTCTTCCACGCGTAGGTAGTAGGACTTGCGTTTCGTACGAGTTGCATGAAGAAGTTGTAGATCGGCGGCAGCGGCGACTGGCTACTAATCGGGATCGAAACACTCTGCCCCCCGCTGGCAGGGAGTCACATATGTGAGCTGACCCACATCCCCGGTGCCGGTTGGCATTAGATTTCACATTGAGTGCGCGGACTACAATGCGAATTGCACTTGGAGGACGACATGAATCTGGAACTCCGAGCTTGGGCAACGGCGTGCCTTTCCATTGGTGTTTTGTGCCTCCAGGGGTGTGGTCGGAATGACGGAACGACTGATCCTCCGGATCCCACGGTTGCGACTGTCGAAGTGACTCCGGCCACGGCATCCCTCGGAGCTTTCGGCGCGTCGCAGCAGTTCTCAGCTATGGCACGGGACGGAAACTCCAACGCCATGTCAGGACAGTCCTTCACCTGGATTTCGTCTGAACCGTCGATCGCGACGGTTGGCACGGATGGGTTTGCGACCGCCATCGCGAATGGGACGGCCACGATCAACGCCTCGACCGACGGAATAACGGGTTCTGCGTTGCTGAATGTTGCTCAAATTGTGTCGAGTGTGGAACTCACTCCGGAAGCGGTAGCGCTTGAGCCGGGTGATACGACGCGCATAACGGCTGCCACATCGGACGTTAACGGCAACTCTGTCGCAAGTGCCACTGTTGCCTGGACCAGCTCGAACGAGTCGGTTGCTACCGTCGACTCCGCCGGCCTGGTTATAGCTGTTGACGATGGGCCTGCGTTCGTCACGGCCAGTTCGGGAGGCGCTGCAGACACTGCGCTTGTGACTGTCACGTCTGGCCCTATAGTGACGGCGGTTGAAGTGAGCCCTGCTACGGTCACCCTCACCGCGATCGGTGCGACTCAGGACTTCGACGCAGTCGCCAAGGACCAAGGTGGCAACGCGATCGCCGGCAAGGATTTCGTGTGGTTTTCCAACGATTCTGCGGTGTTTACGGTCGATACGGCTGGGCTGGTCACGGCCGTTGGAAACGGATCGACCACGATCGACGCGACAACCGACGGCGTTACAGGCTCGGCAGTCGCGAATGTCACATCTGGCCAGGTTGTGACGACCATTGAAGTGAGCCCAGCCACGTTAACGCTCACCGCGATCGGGGCAACACACGATTTCGACGCGGTTGCTAGAGACGAGGGTGGCAGCACAGTTGTCGGCAAGGATTTCGTGTGGGTTCCCAACAATCCTGCGGTGGTGACGGTCGATACGGCAGGTCTGGTCACCGCCGTCGGAAACGGATCGACCACGATCGATGCCACAACCGATGGCGTTACAGGCTCGGCTGACGTCGTTGTTGCACAGGCCATATCAGCCGTCGAGGTTTCTCCGAGCGCAGTGACTGTGGAGCCAGGTAACACCACACGACTGGCGGCGGATGTTTCGGACGCAAACGACAACCCGGTCACGGGCGCAGCGGTGAGCTGGTCCAGTTTAAATGAGCCGGTCGCGACCGTGAATGATGAGGGTCTGGTTACCGGTGTCGCTGAAGGCGTGGCTCTCGTAGTCGCCAGTGCTGGTGGCCACAGTGACACGGCGACCGTGACGGTCGCGTCGTCTGGTTCGGGTACCATTCTATTCTCCGAGGGGTTCGAGGACACGGATTTCGCGTCTCGGGGTTGGTACGATGACACCGGGCTCAGCATCACTTCCGCCGAAGTACATTCTGGTACGTACGCTCTCGAAGTACACTTCAACCAGGGAGCTACCGGTCCAACCTATGGCATTGCTACACGCCACTTGTTCAGCGAGACCGGGGCCGTATATCTCAGCTATTGGGTTAAGTACAGCAGCAACTGGGCGGGATCCGGGGTTTCGTTTCACCCTCACGAATTCCACTTCGTTACCAACGAAGACGACGCATGGGTCGGGCTGGCATACACATACCTGACGGCGTATGTGGAACACAACTACCAGCAAGGGGGCATTCCTGTCTTGGCAATTCAAGACGGAAAGAATGTGGATACCGGCAATATCGGTGTAGATCTAACTGGAGTTACTGAAGAGCGAGCGGCTGCCGGATGCAACGGAAATACAGATGGATATCCGACTGATTGCTATGCGGCTGGCGGAGGCCTGTACCTTAACGGGAAGCCCTGGCTGGCTGACCAGCCCTATTTTGTCGATGACGCATGGCACTTTGTCGAGGCCTATTTCGCATTGAACTCCATTCAGGGTGGTATTGGTGCAACCGACGGTGTGGTGAGGTACTGGTTTGATGGTGCCTTGGTCATTGACCATCAGGATGTGCTGTTGCGCACCGGCGTGCATCAATCGATGGCTTTCAACCAGCTGATCATCGCACCACGCATCGGCGTCGGTTCGCCTGTCGATCAGACTATGTGGGTTGATGACCTGACGGTGGCTACAGGGAGGCCGTAGATGGTGGCAGTGAGTCTGCGTTATCGGAAGAGATAGATGCTTCTGAGACGATGTTGGACGTCGGTTCTCACCAACCTGGAAGCGCCTGAACTAACGAGGGCATAATTGTGGCTGCCACTCTCGACGCGAGCCCGAACACCTCGTCGTCCGTTCCAGCTACCGGCACAACGATCCTGACCAATGCCTCTTCGCTTCGGCGCCGAGTTGCCGCGTCCCACAGCAAATCGAGTTTGACGACGTATTCGTTCGATTCCACTCGTCCTCTGCCCTGGTACCAGTACAGCACCAGCGCCTGCTCACCCTCTCGTTGTAGCATATAGCGGTTCACAGTCTCAGCCCCGGTAGCGGCGGCAATCTCTGCGGCCTCGGATGCGAGTGCCTCCCAACCCGAGCCGGGCAGGCAGTTCTTCGGCGAGTGGATTGTCACGCCTCGCATCTGGCGCTCGTAGTATCCAATGTACACCGAGAACCACGGCGCCGTTGCTGTCGGGCCATTTGGTGAATCGTAATTTCGCATGATGTAGGCGGTAGGTGCCGCAACGCTCACTTCGGCGTCAGACATCTCGATGTCTCGCCCAGAGTATCCGGCGATTTCGTAGGGTATCACGGAGTCGAGCGGCGTTTCGAGCGACATGCTTCGCTGCGCGTCGATCCCCACGGTGAACAGCGCGCCAATTCCCATTAGAACGGCTGGTGCCCAGGTCAGCAATTGTTTCACATTTCCTTCCTTAGTAGCCACCATTTCTCGGCACTTGTCATTACATACGCAATCCCGCCCAGTATCACGAACGCGACGACGAATACTACCCATCCCTCGGTATAATGCATGAAGCCGTCGCCTAGTGCGGGGTCTACGAAGTGTACAAGAAAGCCTGTCAGAAACACGCGAATTCCATTCAACACCATCGCAACTGGAACTGCAAGTGCCACGAGTACTGCGCGCAGCAAAGGAAGTTTGAGCCACAGCCCACCGATCAGGACTCCGAGGGCGGTCAATGCGGTGAGTGATCTCAAACCGCTACAAGCCTCAGTCACAAACAGCGACCTCTCAGGCAAGTGAATGACATTCCCGGCGAGTAGCACAGGCACGTGGCGCCACTCCAGCAACGCAGCTCCCAGCTGGGAGGCTTTCAGCTGGAGCGGGAATGCCAGTGAGTTGAGAATCACTGCTGGTATGGGTACGGAGAGCGCTATCAGCAGAGCAGGGAGCCACCAGTGGATTAGCTGGCGGATAC
>JBDGYW010000451.1:0-5784 GCA_039588935.1 Gemmatimonadota bacterium
TCATAGTAACAAGCCTGCGGCGCCAATTGCGCGGTCGCTACTTCGTCCAGGGCAATCGTGATGTCGCCTGCCACTGCATCCGTCACCGTGATGCTGCCCTGAATGGCCGTGCCAGCAGCGCCATTCAAGTACACGAGCCCATCCGTTTCCTCTATCTGGATGATCGCGGCAGTGTCGGGCGTCTCTGGATCTCGCTTCACAGTGAACCATAGCTTGCTGCGCGTGGATATGTTGCCCAGGCCAGTCAGGCTTGCAGAGAGGCTATCCCCGCGAGTAATATTGATTGAACTGCCGAGGACTGCCGCTATCACCGCTGCTGCCGAGGCCGTGAGCGTCCGTGTGGCATAGCTCCACACGCTCTCTGCCGTCGCCAGCAAGGCCCTGAAGCCATAGCAAATGCCGCCGGTATCGCCGTCCACCGTCGCTTCGATATAGATCGTGTAGCTTTTCCCCGCCTCAAAACCATTGGCGGTTGTGCAGGCAATCAGCTCTGTATAGAAGCCGGTCGTATTGGCGTTGTCCAGTATCGTCATTGTGCCCGTCAGGATCGCGGCGGCTGTCTCATCCTCATAGACCCGGTAGAGTGGCAAGGCGTCGGCGTCTGTCAGCGTCCCGGTATCTGGGTCGTGCGTGCAAATACTGAACGTCAGATTAGCGCCCAGGTAAACCTCACTCTGACATCCCATCTGTGCCTCCTATGCTGCCTTGCACTCGCCGCAGAACTCGTCGCCGTCCATCACCGGCTGCACGCCGTAGAAGTGCTGCCCAACCTTGAGCCCGCCCGGTTTGTGCTTCCGGCAGAACCCAGGATCTATCTTGTGCAACTCAATCGGGATCGCCGCCACGCTCCCGTGCTCATTGTCCCACCATACGCAGTTGCGGCACCTGTGCCCGATCATGTTTTCACCCAAAAGAAACTAGCCTCTTTCTCGTCAGTGATGAACCACTCCCCGACATAATGGCAGTGCGTGTATACGTCCACCGCTGGCACAACGCCCGCATTCCTGAATCTGTAATAGTCGTGCCCGCTGATAATGCCGCCGACCCTTACCTTACGCCCCCAAGCGATCAAGTCCTCCATCACATAATCGAAGCGGTGGTCACCATCGATATAGACGAAATCTAGCGAGCCATCCTCAACGTCTCGCGCTGCGTCCATGCTGGACTTGTGGATTAGTGTGGCGCTGTACGGTGCGAGCCGTGCCTTGGCAATCTCGTAGCGCGCCTCCAGGTCATCGGCGCTGAAATGATAATAGGCCACCCAGGGGTCAACGCACAGCAGCTCCGCCCCTGGCATGTTCTTGAGTAGGTGCTCGCTGAACTCGCCCTCACTGACGCCAATCTCCGCGCCCCTAGTGAACCCGCAGACTCGGAAGATGTCTGCTAATCTCGCGCGCTTCAATCCTGGGCAGCGCATCGGTGTAGGCTGCGGAAACCGCTCGGCCCATTTCCTGTGCAAGTAGGCTGCTGCGTCCTGATGGCCGATCATTTCGTTCCTACCCCGATGGTATCATCACCAACCATGCGTATCTCCAGCGAAGCAATCCCGGCATATTCAAATAGCGCCTTCATCCCGTCAGGAAAGAATCTGTAACAGTCTATCGGGCAGCGGTGTTCATTCCATGTATTCGGGGCAATGATGCAGATGTATCGCCGGTATAACTCACTCAAGGTCGTGAGCCATTCCCACGGTCGCTTCACATGCTCCATCACCTGCCCACTGATTACCACGTCATAAGTATCCAACCCCTCATAGCCCACAACGTCCACGCCGACACCTGGCGCGATGTCCATGCCAACATAGTCGAAGTCTCCAAACAGAGTGCGATAGCTCCGAAGGTCACCGCCGAGCTGTGCAGAACCCACGTCGAGCACCGTGCAACCTTTCATGCCGCCCAGATAGCGATTCCGAAAGTCGGCCATCAGTACCATACTAGCCCTATGCACCGTAGAATTCCTCAACGCTTTTCAGGTTCAGCCATGCCTCCCGATTGGCGGCGAATTCGGAATAGGTAGGATTGTCCACGACAATCGGCTCTTGAACGCCACGCCGAATGATACCAATGCCGTTATTGGTATCAATTACGCCCATTTCCAGATCGGGCCGCCGCCGGTAATGGACGAAGGCCCGCCACACATCACCGGTCCATATTCCCTGACGACGAGGCCGTGGCACTCTCTGTTCGCCCTCGTTGCGCGGGCTACAATCGTGCATGACGATGGTGCCGCCAGATGCCAGGTGTTCGAGTGAGTTGGCAATGTCCCGCTTCACCTGTTCTGCTTCGTGCAGGCCGTCTATGAATATCAGATCGTAGGAAGCGCCATCGAGTTGTGCGAAGAAATCGTCGCTGGTCATGCGGTGCGTGGCTATGTGGCCTCTGGGATCTACACCGTGTTTCACCTTGCATCTGATAGAGCGGAACGTCTTGCCCTTGTCAACACCGATCTCCAAATATCTCTGGTAGTTGTTCTGCTTCATCAGGTGCTGAACAATATCCCAGCGCATCACTTCATTACTCACCGGCGTGTACCCGGTCTTTTTCTGGAAATGGCCTGGTGAGCCCCATCCCGGCAGGTTCTTGACTTCGCCACCTTGTTTGACACCACGACGATAGTTGCGTTTGTAACTACCGTCAGGCGTCAGATTCTCACCGTGCCGAATGTCCACGTTCGGGCGCTCGCTGGCAAAGGTAAAGAACCGGATTCGCATACGGTTATCTATGCCCTTGTCCCATAGCGCCAGCCGCTCCTTGCAATGGTCAATCAGCATCTCTCTATAAGCCACACACTGGCTCAACGCCCGCTTGCCCCGGGCCGGTAGAAAGTTCGGAGCACCCAAGCTGAAATGGTAGCGGTTGCGGTTGAAGTAGGCATGGGTTTTCCGTTTCGGGATATGTGCAAAGTGGCTCGGGTGGTAGAAGACGTCGTGCTCGCACAAATAACAGATAGACTCTTCAGGCGCTGCCTCCAACCCCACCAAGAGCTGTTCGTACATCGAGCGGTAGAGCTTCGGCTTCTTCCCAACGCAGATGTTCTTGCCGAACTTTAGCGGCTCCTGGCTTACGCTGATAATCGGGATTGGGCCCACTGCTTTCCTGATCTGCTTGCGCACCGCACCCGCCAGTCGTGGTTCTAGCTGGCTGTCGGTGTAGTATATGATGACCCTTGGCGACTTGAACTCATCTACCATATACGCTTCCCATCCAGGCACCGGGGCAAAGTGGTGAATGATCCAGCAAAACGGCCTGGTCTGGTTCTCGAAGGCGTGATCGTTGAAATAGTAATTCTCCCGCGTGTACTTGTGCGCCTTGGCGACTTTCCGGCCATCCATCGGATACGTGAAGCCGCCTTCGTCTTTGCGAAACCAATGTGCTTGCCACGCGCCCTTATTGACAATCTGCGAACCGCCACAGAGCCAGGTGCGTAAACTCACCTCGATGCCAACATTGCCCCAACTGCCCACGCCCTCATCTAGCAGGCCGATGTGATCGTTCCATTCACGGCGACAGAACCAGCATGATCCGTTGCTGTTCATCGTTTCAGGGTATTCGACTTGGGCCTCCGGCCGCCTCCGGTAAGCCCGCCAGAAATGGCAGTACATATCCAGGCCGAAGAACATGAAATGCGTGTGGCCGCGTGGCTTGTCCTTCCAGGTATGCACGTCCAGCCGCCGCATCTCTGGTATAACCGTGGTTCGTGGTGGGCAATGGCTCTGCAGCACCTCATCAAAGCCTGGACTCAATAGCGCGTGTGCGTCAATCTTCATCACGAACTCGCCCGACGATTCCCGCACTCCTAGATTATACGCGGCCCGCTGGCCGATGGACTTGTCTAGCACGATGATCTTGACTCGCGGATCATCACTCTCGACCATCGGTGCCTGCCCCGGCCCGTCCACGATAGCCACAACTTCGACGTCGCCAGTCGCCCGCTCCAGAACGCTGTCAATCGTTTCCTGGAAGTAGGGCTCGCATCGCCCCGGAATGATGACACTCACTCTACCCATTGATAATCAATGATCCGTTCACAACGCTGTGAATGCCCGCCGAGCTGATAATCGGCATTGCGATCAACGCGGCTCCCGAAGGGCTCGCGCTCTCGGATGCGCTTTCACTGGCACTCCCGCTTGCGCTCTCGCTGGCGCTCTCAGAATAGGATGCACTTTCGCTCGCGCTTGCACTGCCCGACGCAGACGCACTCTCAGAAACGCTCGGGCTGATACTAGCCGACTCCGATATGCTTTCGCTGGCCGATTGACTAGCGCTCGCTGAAGCACTTTCGCTTTCAGAAGCAGACGCCGACGCGCTTGCACTCCCAGACACACTCTCGGACGCCGATGCCGATGCACTTCCAGAAGCACTCTCGCTCGCACTTTCCGATGCGCTGCCAGACACGCCGACCGATGGGCTGGCTGATTCTGACACGCTCCCAGAAGCACTTTCGCTTACACTCTCCGATGCGCTCCCGGAATATGATGCACTACCGGATGCACTCTCAGACGCAGATCCCGACGCGCTCTCTGACGCGCTCGCTGAAGCACTTTCGCTCACGCTCGCTGAATACGACGCACTCTCAGATAGCGAGGCTGAGGCGCTTTCGGAAGCTGATTCACTGGCGCTTCCACTCTCGCTACCCGAGGCGGATTCGCTCGCACTTTCACTGGCCGATGGAGAGTAACTGGCGCTCTCGGATGCGCTCTCAGAAGCGGAGCCGGAGGCGCTTTCGCTGGCACTCTCTGATGCCGACTCCGAGACGCCGGCGGAAGGGCTGGCGCTTTCTGAGGCTGACTCTGAGACAGAGCCGGAAGCACTTTCGGATTCTGATTCGCTGTAGCTGGCACTCTCGCTCGCGCTTTCGCTCGCTGATCCAGATGCGCTCTCCGATGCACTCTCTGAATATGACGCGCTTTCGCTTACGCTTTCCGATGCGCTTGCACTCACGCTTGCGGAGACGCTCTCGCTCGCACTTTCTGACACGCTGGGGGAGATGCTTGCACTCTCCGATGCGCTTTCGCTGGCCGATTCCGATGCACTACCAGAAACGGACTCAGATGCAGATGCGCTGACCGAACCGGAGACACTTTCGCTGGCTGATTCCGACGCCGATTGTGATATGCTGGCGCTTTCGGACGCACTGCCACTGGCAGACTCGGATGCCGACGCTGACACGCTTTCGGATGCACTTTCGCTCGCACTCCCTGATGCCGAGCCCGAAGCGCTCTCCGATGCGCTCGCGCTTATGCTGGCAGATTCGGAAGCACTCTCACTTATCGATGCACTGACGCTCTCCGAAGCTGATTCGCTTGCAGATTCAGATGCGCTTTCAGATATGCTGTCGCCAGCGGCCTTATTGAAATTAGCCGCCGCGACGACCCAGTTCTCGTCGTCAGTCGTGTGAGCCCAGGTAAGCGTGCCAGTATTGGCGATGTAGGCCGACGAAGCCGTCTCGGCCCCGAGGTCGATCTCTTCGAGTTCGGTGCCGACGCTGACACTTAGGTTGGCCGGAGTTGCCTCCGTGATGATCGCTGTGCCAAGCGTCATCGAGCCGGACACGGCTCCGGCTACGGTCGCGGTCGGATCACTGTTGGAGCCAGTGGCAACCTGGGTGTCCTGGACCGGATCGCTGCCGTCTGCACCGAGCAGACTTTGCGCGAAGCCCGTAGCGTTGGTCGTCTTGGCGTTGAACGTGACCTCGATGCTCAGGGACGACTCGGTGGTCGGGTTGCCGAGATAGAACAGCTCGGCATTGCAAAGCGAGGTCGCATCTGGCGCACCGCAGGCATGT
>JBDGYW010000452.1:0-5783 GCA_039588935.1 Gemmatimonadota bacterium
GGACGGAGACGGTTTGTTTCACGGCTCCTTTCAACTGCCGGACTCGACTGTCTACGCCGTATTCGCCGTGGAAGACACCAACGGTGAACTGGTGGACACCAACGGTGACGCATTGTGGGAGCTGATGACCTTTGAAGGAGAGAAGCCCGGCTACGAATCGCTTTACCAACGATACGCGGAACTCATGGGCCGAAACTGGCAGGAGGCGGCCAGGAACGCGGGAGAGGTTGCGGAGCTGTATCCCGAACGCATCGAATCGTGGTACATGCTGTCGGCTTTTGAGCGTTGGGTGCCTGGTGGTCGTGGGCAGGACAGCGTCTTAGCTATCATCGCCGACCGAGCGGATAGTCTTCATTACCAGTTCGCCGATGACTCTTCACTCGCCGCCGACGATGTGGCACTTCTTTACTGGATTGCCTATTCCGATGCGAGGGACTCGGCGAAAGCGGATTTCTGGTGGGACAGACTGTCCCGTGAGGCGCCGCGCCACCCGACACGAGTACAGCATCTTGCAAGACATACGTACGATGAGTTCCCGGACGATCTGAGAGCGCGTCTATCGCGGCTCGAGGCAATCTGGAACGAGCACGGCGCGGCACATGAATTCGTCGCGAGCACGGCATACGATGCAGCATCGCAGCTTGGAAACACGCGAGCGATGCAATTGTGGAAGCCTCGCGTGGAGGCGATGCGTCCGTGGAACCAGTGGACCATTGTGTCGGATTTCGTGCAGTATCCGGAACTCAGAGAAATCGGAATGAACCGTGTTCGTGAGCTGATCACGCGTCTAGATACCGAGAGGGAAAGGGATCGCTACCTGGTCGAAACGGTCGACTTGCATCGCGTGCGTCAGGACAGCGCTCGCCGACTCTACTTCGCCACCCTGGGCAAGGCATTGATCGCTGCGGGAGAGACCGAGGCCGGGATCGATTCGCTTGATCTGGCAATAGCTACCGGCTGGGACGCGGACGTATTCCGCGCAGCTGCCGAAGCCAAATTGGAGTTGGGCGACAGCATAGGGGCGATCCAGATGTTCTCATGGATCGCGGCGGATCCCACAACCGATTCTGCGACGATGGAACAGGTGAGTTCGGCTGCGCTCGCAGCGGTCGACTCAGCTCGGTGGGAGGGTCTGAAGGCATCTGGACGTACCGAGATGTGGAGACGTCTGCTGGCGGATGTGGCGACACCCGCATCATTCCTAGACGACCCCTCGATAGCTGACAGTGATGGCGTACCGGCATCAATGCGTCGGCTAGCGGACGGACGTGTGTTGTTGGTCGTGCTCTGGCACTACAGGTGCGGCCCGCCGGGTGAGCAGACCTTGCTTCAAGTCGATTCGTTGCGCAAACATTGGCTCGGCCTAGATGCCGAGGTACTGGTCGTTACAGACGGGGCGTCAAACGAGGAGATGCTGGCGTTCATTGAAGCTACGGGACTCGATGTGCAGTTGTATCACGACATCTATGGAGAAGTGAAACAAAGCTTCGATTGGTGGTCCACTCCAAGTTACGTCGTGGTTGATCACGAGTTCCGCATACGGTTCAAGGGAGATTTCAAATCATCGGTCAGGGTCGTTGAGGCGTTGGTTGCCCGAAGCCATGACATCGAGTCGGGAATCGTCTTGGTTGCGCCTCAGGAATGAACTCATGCTCGGTGGAGCGCTAGCACGGTACCGGTGTATGAATCAAGACGCCGACACGACCGTGGATCTAGATCGGAGTGAGACCATGGTTACTCGTATTCAGCTGATCATCCGTTCCATAGCTCTCGCGACACTTCTTTGCCTGGCACCCGTGAGCTTTGGAGGCACAGCATCCGACGGGGTTGGCACGACCATGGTCAGGCCAAACGAGGCCTGCGCAGAAGGAGAGGAGTGTTGTAACGAACTGTTCTCCTTTTGCGGCGAAAAGCCCAACATGACTCCGTGCAAGAAATCGCGCTGGAGCGGCGGCTGACGTCAACACTCGCCAACTGACCCCGTGCGAAACTTCGCGGTTCGCGCTCCACCATTACTCGTAGCCGGGCTTTGCCTCTGCTCGGTTCAGTGCCGGTCCACGGTCGGCAGAACGGATCCTGGACCGCCGGAACTGAGTCACGAAAACCTCCGAATCCAAAGACTAACCGGACAGGTACTATACGAAGGGCCAAGCCTGGCCGTGCCTCTCGATATCGTTGTCGCCGAGCGATTCGTTGTCGTGTCCGATCTGTCGGCGGACTCTGTGTTCCATGTCATCGATGCCGAAGGTCGCGGTACCGCTTTTCAATTCGGCCGCAGAGGATCCGGCCCCGGCGAGTTTCAGCAAGCCTGGTCGTTGGATCCTGGAGCCGGCGGCCGCGCCGAGATCTGGGTGTACGATGCGGGATTGGCCCGGATGACCTATGTGAGCCTGGACGATGGGGTAGCAGGCTCGGGACCGACTGTCGGCAGAATGATCAACCTCCAGGTCGCGGCCATTCCGACAGGGCCTGCTTGGATCGATTCGACTACCATGGTGAGCCTAGGGTTCTTCTCCAGCGGCCGCATTGCGTTCATATCTCATGAGGGTACCCTCATACGTACTGCCGGCGCACTTCCGGAAGTCCCGTCGGCGGCGCCGCCAGAGGTGGTGCAGCACGCGTTTCAAGCAACGCTCGCCGTGCACCCCGAACGCATGCTACTCGCGGCCGCCACGCGGCACGCATCGAACATCGAGATCTACCGCGCTGATGGAACTGCGGTCGGCGTCTTCCACGGCCCATTGACGGTGGAGCCACGGTTCGAAGTCCAGGCCACCAGGGGGAGACCCACGATGACCACAGGAGCGGATCTGCGGTTCGGCTACATCGATGTCACGGCTTCGGCAGACCACATCTATGCTCTGTTCTCCGGTCGCACCCGGGCCGGATTCCCCAGGTCGGCCAACTTCGGCCGCTTCGTCCACGTGTTCGATTGGAGCGGGAACTTCGAGCACGCGTTCGAGCTTGACGCCACCGTGCTCACGATCGCCACTGATGAAGGCGGTCAGTTCCTTTACGCGACACGGCATGAGCCGGAGCCGGCGGTGCTCAGGTATGCGGTGGGGGAAACACCAACCAGGTAACGAAAGACCGGTGGGACAAGGAGTTCTGTGATGCGAAGACATGGCACGTTACTCACAGCAGCGGTACTCGCCTTTTGCGCACTCACTGCGGCCTGTGGCCCGCGTTACACGGAGCGGGAGATCGCCGACGCGGCGGAGCGCTTGCGTGAGTTGTACTTCCTGCGGGACCACGAGCGTGGGCGATTCGAGGGTTTGGTTTGGGAAGATGCGCGACCCGACGCGTTCGAGCCACGTGCATGGTATGTGGCGCATCTGGCCCGATTCGGCCTGCCCGACAGCGCCGTTGCGAACGCGAATGCCATGGTGCGAATGGACGAGAGCAGCCCCTGGGGTTGGTTCGCTCTCGCGGCGTGTTTCAATCGCTTCCAGAGCCGCGATGCGTATCGCGCCGATGAGGCGACCGACGCCGCCAGGAAGGTGCTGGCGTACGCTCCCACAGACCTGGTCTTCCTGTGGCTTCACGCCGAGGTCCTACGTCACTACGACCACGACACAACCGCAATCAACTTTCTGGATTCGTTGCCACCCGAGCTGAGTGAGCAGCCATTGCTTCTCGCTCGCCGCGGTGAGGCGCTTTTCTCCCTGGCGTACCGTTTCGACGATCCCGGCAAGAGGCAGGAAGCGCAGGAGGCGTTTGCCCGGGCACGGGCCGTCGACTCGATGAACCTCGAGGCATATCACCGGGCGGGTGAATACCTCGTGAGGGACAGACGCATCGAGGAGGCATTGCCGCTGCTGCGTCGTGCCGCGTCCCTGTCGGATGCCACCGCGGTGCACGACGACCTCTGGTACGCCACTCTGGGACGTGACGACCTCACGGAGGAAGAGAAACACGCAGAGATAGAGGCGGACGCTCGAGCGCTACTCGAATCGCGCGGGAATCTGCCACGAACGCTTCGCCATATCGCCGGCATCTTCGATGAGTTGGGACTCGACGCCGAGCAACAGGAACTCCAAGAGCGCCTGCTGGAACTCTACCCCACGAGCTTCGATGCCGAATGGGTGTTTGTCGGCCGGAACAGGGAACTGCGGCAAGCGTTCTATGATTCCCGGACCGAAGACGGTGCCGTCGATTCGACCAAGCGAGAGCAGTTGATCCAGGGTCTGAACGACTTCGTGGAGCGACCTCACCACCATCAGCCGAGCATCCTGGGGGAGGCGTACATGACCCTGTTTATGATGGTGCGAGACGACTCGACGGTCTCCAACGACGACTTCTACGAGATCGTCACTGGCATGGTCGAATATCAGGACTTGAACCCTCATATCGTCTATCCCGAGGGTGCCATCGCGCTGGCGGAGCGTAGAACCCACCTCGAGGAGGCGGCTCGCATCGCCCGGTTGGGAGTCAACGCCGGCAAGCGCGAGGTGGATGAGAACCGGGGGCACGGTTTCTACGACTCCGAGGGAGAATACGAGCAGTCGCTCCACTACTACTCGTCTATGATGGCCGACGCGCTCGGCTGGGTGTACTACCACGAAGACCGCTTTGACGATGCGGAGAACGAGCTGGTTCAGGCGATCGAGTTCAGCCCCGGCAACCGCAAGGCGCGCCATCATCTCGGCCAGCTCTACGAGACACGCGCGCGGATCGCCGCCGACGGTACGGGGCCCGAGGCGCTACGTGCGGAAGCGGAGTACCTCGACGCCGCCGAGGAGCAATACATGAGGGGCGTGATGACGCAGAGCCGCGGGCCCAACCCGAACGAGGATGCGCTGGAATCGCTGTACGAGAAGACGCACGGCACCGCCGAGGGTTACGAGACCTACCGCGCGAACATCGAGGAGATCGATCGCGAAAGGCGTCGTGACAAGGTCCTCGGCGAGAAGATCGCCGACCCGACACGCATCGAGGCGTTTTCGCTAAACACCCTGGACGGAAACGTCGTGTCCTGGGAGGACATCCGGGGGGCAGTAGTCGTGATCAACTTCTGGAACACTTCGTGTGGCCCCTGCGTGGCGGAGATGCCGGAGCTTCAGCAGTTCCACGAACGGTTTCGTTCCGAGCCGGGTGTAGTCGTGTTGACCGTCAGCAACGACCTGATTGCCGACGACGTCCGGGAATGGATGAACAAGAACGAGTACGACTTCACTGTTCTGATGGACGACGGCTACATGGGCAGGGTGGGAATCACCGGATATCCCACGACGTGGTTCATCGACGCCCACGAGTGGATAAGGTTCATGAAACGCGGCTGGAGCGATGCGCTGAACGAGGAGTTCGGTTGGCGGGTTGAGGACTTGAGGGCGGCTGAAGGCACGTGAGCCGGGCATCATCGAGGACAGGCTGGTGAGCCGGTAACACCGGCACCCGGACGCCTCCCCGGTGTATTCAGACGAGAAGCCGGACTCCTCTTGTGCAGGCTGTGTCCGGTTGGTTGCCCGTCGGGTCCTCGGATTTACGTGGATGGTCTCGTGATCAACAACGATCCCATCGGAGGCAACAACATAGCCCTATCGGGGGTGGTCAGGCCCGAAGAGGTCTACGCCATCGAGGTGTACCGCACTCCGTCGCAGATCCCGATTGAGTATGGGGGTGCGGAGAGTGCGTGCGGCGTCCTTCTGATATGGACCATCCATGGACGCCATTAGACCGTTGTTCCTCGTTCTCGTGGTTTTGGCATCCGAACCGGCCGACTGCCTCGGCCAGACCGTGCGCGGCACGGTCGGGGAATGGATGTCCGATCGACCTGTTGAGAG
>JBDGYW010000453.1:0-5766 GCA_039588935.1 Gemmatimonadota bacterium
GGCACACTCGGGCGGTCGGTAGGTGATCGGTGTAGGCCTCCAGGAGGCTACATCCGAAATTCAGGATGATCTTCGCCTTCTCCATATCTCTGAACCGGCGGCCTCCGGTCAGTTGAGACGCGACGCCGCCAGCCGCAAGGCAAATGGAGTCGTGGTTGCCGACCGTCCCGGTCCCGTACGCCGGCAGGAAATAGTCGAACAGGATCGCTGCATCACTCCCTACCGTACGCCCGTAGTGGAACAGGAACTTCTGGGGCTCACCGGCGTCTCGGAGCGTCTTCAGACCCTTGACACGCTTGCCGGCGATCTCGCCGCCATGAACGAGGAGGTTCAACGCCTCCTCCCAGGAGATTCGTTCCCACTTTCCCTCCCCCCGCCTGCCAACCCGCTTGAGCGGGGAGAGCAAGCGGTCGGGGTTATAGACCTGGTTCAGCCCTGCCTGGCCGCGCGCGCACAACGTGCCGCCCGTTCGGGCCGACTCAGGGTTCCCCTCAATCTTCACCAAACGACCCTCTTCCAGGTAACCGATCATTGGACAGCGCGTGACACACTGCCAGCAAACCGAGGGGATTGCATCGCGTCTCCGAGCGGTTCGAGGCGAGAAGTCCTTGCCCCCGGCTTCCAGGCTCCTCGTCTCCACCGGCGAGAGGGCCGCTTCCACCCCGCGCTCCCCCAAGCACGACGCGGCGGCTCCCAACGCGGATAGCCTCAGAAACGGTCGTCGCCTCATCTCACCACCTCGCCTCCGGCTCTCAGTAGAGAGCGCCGGCAATGTTCTTCCGACCAGCGCCGGAATCCGGGATCAGGCACTGCAACATGGGCACCGCCATAAGCACTACCAAGCCAATGAGCCACTTCATCGGCGCATACTCCTGCTCGCTGGTTACGACTCCCCAGGTGACCAACGAACCCCCTCCGATCGACGTAACGAGAAGGGATACCTTGCGAACCAGTGAGCCGGTCCTCCTCAGGCCACCTGCCGGCGGTCTTTCCTCCTGGCCCCCGAGGGGCACGACCGCGAGCAGCACCAGCAATGCGAGAGCCGCGAATCCATAACTCCCCAGGACCAAGACAACTTCCACCCATGTCGGCGTATAAGGGACAGACGGACGTGGCAGAGGGAGATGCGTGTGGTATTGCGCCGGTACGACGATGAGAACGCGTTTGGCGAACATTGCGACGTTGATCAAGGCCGCAGCAGTCATCGTCCAGCCGATTCGCACGACATCGCGGCGCACAGACTGCAGAAACAGGTAGACGAACGGCACAACCAGCCCCATGACGGTCGTCAGCCAAAACACAATGGCGAACGGACCAAACAGCAGGCTGTCTGATACTGCGCCTTCTGCCGGCGGGCCGGCGTACTGTGCCGTGATATGTTCGGAGGCAAGAAAGTACAGGTAGAGAAAAACAGACAACGCCAGAATTCCGCCGACCGACCGGAACGCCCGGTGGTCCAGGTATGGCCGCCAGGCCGACGCCAGCCGCAGCAGCCCCGCGATTACCAGGATTGCGGACAGGCCGGAGACGATCGCACCCAGCACGAAGTACGGTGCCTGAAGAGGGTTGTACCAACCTGCCTTTGCAGACAGGAGCCCGAAGAACAACCCGTACACGGAGTGTACCGCTACCATTATCGGGACCAGGGCGACGGCCAGCCAGAACAGGGTTCTGTCGTGCTGGTGACGTTCCGCTGGCGTCCCCCTGTAGCCCAGCGCCAGAAGTCTGTAGAGCCACCGGAACCGTGGACCGCTCCGGGAGAGTTGCCAGAAGCTCTGTCTCATTGAGAGATACAGATAGGAACAACTCGCCAGAAAGTAGACAATGATCACCGTCATCGACCAGATCATCGGCGCCTGCAACCTGCCATGTCGGAGGGTCACTATGATGAATCTGTCAGCTCTGCCCACGTCAAGGCCAATGCAGACTACTGCGGTGGTCAGCGCGACCAGCGTGACAAGCTCAGCCAGCCGCGCCAGACTCTGGTAGCGCTCGAGCCGCAGAACGCGAACTGTGGCGGAGATGCCGATACCAACATGGCTGACACCAATGATATGAACGATGTTGGCGACCGCGAGGCCCCACGTGGCACCGTAGGAGTGAGTCCCGAGAAGACGGTGTCCCCCCGTCAGGAGAAGCATGCTGCAATAGACCCAGTATGCGGTGATCACCACCAGCAGAAGCCGCACGCCATCCAGCCCCAGGGCCCTCTCGGCCAGTGGCCCGAGTGCCGATCGTACTGTTCGCCGTTCCACGGACTATTCTCCTTCGAAGACCGACGGATCACCGCCGACATAGAACACCGAGGGGCTTGTCCCGAACCGCGGGAGTAACGTTTCCGTAGCACCTCCCGCTACGATGGCGTGCGCCTGACTCTCCGGGTCATTCAGATCGCCGAAGACTCGGGCGTTCGCCGGACAGGTGTTAACGCACGATGGAACGACGCCGTTGTCCACGCGGTGCAGGCAGAAGTCGCACTTGTCTACCGTCCCAGGCACTTGGGAGGGATACCGGCCATCGCCTGCGGCATCCGTGTCGGGATTGAAATACCGCGCCTGGTAGGGGCAGGCGTTCATGCAGTGACGGCAGCCGATGCAAATCGTCTTGTCGATCCCGATAATACCGTCGTCTCGCCGGTACGTGGCTCCCGTCGGGCAGATCTTCAGACAAGGTGGATTCTCACAGTGATTGCAGAGGCGCGGGAGGAAGCGACGGATCACAGCCGGGTACGTGCCCGTCTCCTTCTCCGAGACCCATGAGCGGAAGGCACCCAGGCGCACGCCGTTCTCAGCCTTGCAGGCTACGCTGCAGGCGTTACAGCCCATACACCGATCGACATCGATAACCATGGCGAATCGCCGCGACGAACCAGGACTCGTCCCCTTACCCGCGGCGGATCCGTGATGGACTGCACTCATGAACAGGGAGGCAACGGCAGCGGACACCGTTTTGATCCATTCTCTTCGCCAGATCTTCCTCACGGGGTTCTCCCAATTCCTCGTTACAACTGGACATCGCGCTAACCGACCTCAATGGCAAGAGAGCCCTTTACAGCTGCCTGTCCCCCAACACGGATACCCTGAATCCTGCCATTCTGGATATCCAGTTCCGCATGCAGCAAACTCCCTGAGGGTGGCTTCATCAGATACCCCTGCTCGATCACATATCTCCTCTTCGTCATATTCAGATACTCAAACAGATAGCAAACCAGCCGGCCAGCAGCCATGCCGGTCGCGGACTCTTCGGGTATACCGATAAGAGGCGCAAACATGCGGGAACCCACATCATGTCCCCTTATCCGCGTTTCCGGGGAAAAGGCGCAATAATCAAGAACATCCAGAGCTTTACAAATTGCCTCAATGGCAGAATGATCCGGCTCAATCTTCACGAGTGAATCCTCATCCTTCAGTGGAACGATCAGCCCTTTGTCACCATTATCTGCAATCACAGGTTCACAATTCTTCAGCAAATCGACCGCTTCCAAACCGAGTGCAGACAAGATCGATCTACTATCAACCTGAGAACCTATCTTTGAAACAGGCAAGAACCCGGCAACCGCCTGCTCCATGAACGCCATATCATCCCGAAATTGAATGCTCCGGACACCTGTCGTGATTTCCTTTGTGCTCTTCTCGCCTTCTATCCGACCAATCTGTTTGAGATAATGAAACGCCGCAATAGTCGCATGCCCGCAATCAGCGATTTGATTGAGCGGGGTATAGAATTCCGTCTTGAAGTCGGCAACATCCGATAGTGATATGAACGCGGTTTCTGAAAAACCGGCTTTCGTAGCAACCTGCTGTTTCTCTTCATCAGACAATAGATCCGCATTGATAACGACACCTGCTGGGTTGCCGCCGCGCGTGGCATCAACAAATGCATGAACAACATGTACAGTTACTTTCTTCATTTCATCGTCGCGACTTCTCGTAGGTCCTGATCCGGCAGGCCGAGACTGACATTGCGATCGCCTGAATCGCATCGACCTCTGCGGGAGTAAGGCCTTCCTGCTCGGTAACGCCGAGGTAGTCCCGCATGCACGGGGAGCAGCCGACCGTCATCGCGGTGGCGAGGTGCAAGACGAGCGTTGTCCCGGAATCGAGCACTTCGTTACTCAGGACAGCCTTTCTGAACCGGTCGAACTGTTCTTCAAGCGTTTCATTCGTCATTCACGTGATCTCCTCACCGGAGTCACTGCGGGTGGCTCCGCAGTTCCCGGCCGATGCCTTCGATCGCGTCGAGCATCTCCTTGATTGTCCGCTCGTTCGTGTGAGGACTCATCACGGAGAGCCGCAAGTACCTCTGGCCATTGATCGTCGTGGAGGTGATGTGGAAGCGACCGTCGTCGAGGAGACGCTTCCTGATCGTCAACTGGGAAGCGTCGTCGTCCCCGTACCGGAAGCACAGAATGTTTGCCTCCGGTACGTAGGGACATTCGAATCCGTCTCGCGATTCGATCTGTGTGTGGAAGCGGCGCGTGAGGGCGTACTGTTGTTCGACATACCGTGCAACTCCCGCTTCGCTTCGAAACGCGAGCAACAGGAACACCTTCAGGCCGAGCGTCGTCTTCGTGCACTCGATTGTGCGATGAGCCAGATCGATCCCGTCCTGAGGTGCTCCGTCGAAGAGATAGCTCGCCGCCTGCTGAAACACGCGCTCCGCAGCAGCTGCCTCTCGGAACAGGATCGCGGTGCACAGGCCCGATGTTCTGAGCATCTTGTGTGCATCCCAGGTGAGGGAATCAGCGAGCTCGATTCCGCGGAGATATCTCTTTTCCGTTTCGGAGACGAGGGCCGATGCGCCGTGAGCCCCGTCCACGTGCAGCCAAAGCCCCTCCTCCCGACAAAACGATCCGATCTCATGGAGAGGATCATGAAGCCCCGTGCTGGTGGCACAGGCGTTCGCAACGAGCGCGATTATCTCTTTCCCCTCTTCCCGCGCCCGCCGCACCGCGTTCGGCAGGCGGTCGGGACGAATGACTTCTTTCTCATCCACATCGACCTGCTGCGCAGACCCCGTACCAAGTCCCATGATCGATGCTGCCTTGCGAACGGAATAGTGAGCGCTCGGCGGGGCGAGGATGACCAGGTTTGAAGTGACGCCCTCCGCCCAGGCCGCAGGTGCCACAGCCGCGCGCGCTGCCAGGAGTCCGGTGAGATTTGCGAGCGACCCTCCGTGGGTGAGGACTCCGCCTCCGCCACTCTTCGGCGCACATCTCTGAGCTGGTTCATTCCTGCGCCTCCATCCCACTTTCTCGAGCATCCAATCGATGATGAACAACTCGATAGTCGCACCAGCGGGGCCCATTTCGTAGACGGCCACCGGGTTATTGGTGATCCCATGGACAAAATCAGCCAGCGCTGCAGCAAGATCGGGGACCGCCACCTGATGCGCCATGTAGCCCGGGTGGTGCAGGTGGGTCGACCGGGTCAGGTACTGATCCAGAAAGGTCGAAAAGCTCCTGGCGTTCATGTTCCTGCCCCTGACCCATTGCGCAAGCTCGAGCTGCTCCATGAGCGCGGAGACCGGACGAAGCTGAATGACGCGACCGCTCCCGGATCTGCTGCCTTCAACATGTCGCTTCAGGATGGGAAGCGCTTCCTTGACAGCCTGCTCGAAATCAGCAAAGCTCGAATCTAATGGCGAAGTTGGCTCGCTCATACCTCTCCTCTCAGGCCCACGCCGACGCACCCATTTTGGGTTGTCACCTCTCCATCAGCGGAGTGGACGTCCTCGCGCTGATCCAGATCTGCCATCGGAGCGCCC
>JBDGYW010000454.1:0-5747 GCA_039588935.1 Gemmatimonadota bacterium
CGAAGCGCTTCAGATGCAGAACGCGGTTCATGATGAGTGTTCATCAGGCCATGACCGATAGATTTGCGCTCGGGACGCGCGTAATTAGGACGGATCGGGTTTTCAGCAAGGACAGGCTGCTAACCAGCCGCCCCGATTTCGAAAAGGATGATATCTGGCTCCCCAGACGATCTGAGTTTCGAACCGCTCCGATGATTCGAAACAAGGTGCATCTGGTCGCCCAGGTGATCCTCATTTTGGAACTCTGGAATCCAACTAGTTTCCAGCCGTTCGGAACCGCATTCTGCATCTCACGCCCGTTAACTTTCGGTGGCCCACTACACCACTACAGCGGATGCAGTTGTCTGCAACGTCAGCCGGTCAGTCTTGCGCGCGTATCGAGCTCAGCGACAATTGGCCTGCCCCGGCGCTGCCGAACGTTCTTTTGCGGCGCTCTCGGTGCCTAGGCCGCTCCACGTACCATCATAGACTTCGGCAAGATAGAGGAAGGCTTTTCCCAACTGCGGATCTTCTCCATCCTCGAAGCCCGCCGTGCCGTTGTGCGACACGCCCCCGGCGATACAGGTGAGCTGCCCGAGATCGTAGCGATTGAGCTTCTCCTTGATGCTCTCCGGATTCCCGCGCACCACGCCGTGGTGTAACGCTCCCGGGACCTGTGCCCATGAAAGGCCCGTGCCGGAACTGCTCTGCTCGGCGACGATCATCATCGGCTCGCTCGAGCCGCCTACATTGTGCGGCACTCCAACAGTCAGCGTCGCCTCGGTCACGTTCCCCGAAACATCACTTGCGCGATAGGTGGCCGTATAGACTCGGCCCTGTCCCGATCCGCTTCGCTCGGCACGTAACTGCAGCAGATCGTCAGCCACTACCTGAACATCGTCAGTCGTCTTGCCGTCGCCGTTACCCTCAGCGTCGTCCGGTTCGCTGCTCTCCACCGACACGAGCGAGACTGTCGGACTTGGATCGCAAGCATCAAGCGGTGCCCACATCACGCTCACCGGCACAAGCCTATGGTTCGGGGGCCAGAGCCATCGTGGTTCCGCTGAAACCTGAATGGCGGGTGGCAGTGTGTCCTGGACAGTGACAATCTGCACACACGATCCGACGTTCCCGTCCACATCGATAGCACTCCAAACAATCTCGGTCTCTGCCAGCGGCAGATCGCTCGGTGCGTTGTTCGACACAGCGGGGGAAGAGTCACAGGCATCATCGGAAGTGGCCCAGCCGATGTCCGCACTAGATGCTGGACACTGAAGCAACAGGTCGGGCGGACAGAATACGGCTGGAGGAACGACATCATAGTGCGACGCCGAACCGACGCACTCAGTCCCTGTGCCGTCGGTACGGCAGGCGAGGTTGCCAACCACCCGATTGCAGTCATCCAACGGCGTTGTGCAGTCGTTTCCGACGCCGAATCCTTCGTCGGGGGTTCCATCGCAGTTCTCGTCGATTCCATTGCAGGCTTCGGTTGCTCCGGGATGGATGAGGGCGTTGCTGTCGTCGCAGTCTCCCTGGCATACACCAAAACCGTCTCCGTCGGAATCGACATCCATTGATTGCCCGGGTTCGTACCGGCCGCCGGAATTCAATTGTGAGCCGCTGCGACCGCCCCATATGACCACGCGGCTGCCGTCCCAAATGGCAGAGTGATCTGCCCGAGCTGACGGGGCATTGCTCGTAGTGGTGAAACTCCAGGTGTCCCCCGCGGGATCGTATCGGCCGCCAGAGGATAAGTACGAGCCGCCTCCGAACCCGCCCCACACGAGCATGAGATTGCCTGTCCAGACGGCGGTGTGACGATGACGGGCTACGGGAGCATCGGTCGTGGACGTGGGAGCCCAGGTGTCCGTGGCGGGATTGTATCGGCCGCCGGTCATGAACCTGGAGGCACGGGTCGAGCCGGCCCAGATCACCATCTGCTGCCCGGTCCACACGGCGGAATGACGCTCGCGTGGAGCGGGGACATTTGTCATGGAAGTCGGGGCCCAGGTGTCCGTTACGGGCTCATACCGGCCGCCGGAGGACAGGTACGAGCCGTTTCCGAATCCGCCCCACACGATCATGATGTCGTCCGTCCAAACGGCAGTGTGACGCATTCTCGCTGGGGGAGCATTGGTGGTTGAAGTCGAGGTCCAGGTGTTCGAGGCGGGATCGTACCGGCCACCGGTGTTCAGACGAGAGCCCGCGAACCCACCCCATATAATCAGGCGGCTCCCCGTCCAGATGGCCGAGTGATATGCTCGAGGTGATGGCGCACTGATCGTAGCGGTGGAGAACCATGTGTCCGCAACAGGATCGTATCGACCTCCTGTCCCGAGAAAGGACGATCCGCTGGTGCCGCCCCACACGATCATGAGGTCGCCGGTCCAGACGGCAGTGTGACGAGCGCGAGGTGAGGGAGCGTTGATCGTGGAGGTAGGGCTCCAGGTGTCCAGTACCGGGTCGTACCGGCCGCCGGAGGAAAAGTACGAGCCGCCTCCGACCCCGCCCCACACGACCATGAGATTGCCTGTCCAGACGGCGGTGTGCAGAGTTCGGAGTGAGGGAGCGCTGTTCGTGACGGTAGGGGTCCATGTGTCCGTGATCACGTCATAGCGTCCGCCGGTATTCAAATGCGAGCCGGCCGTGGTGCCGCCCCACACGACCATGAGACTGCCGGTCCAAACGGCGCTGTGACCGCCGCGGGGCGAGGGGGCGTTGATCAGGGACGTAGGCGTCCAGGCGTCGGTCGCGGGATCGTAACGGCCACCACTGTTGACATAGGAGACGTTTCGGAGATCGCCACCCCACACGACCATCCGGCTCCCGGTCCAAATGGCGGAGTGATAGGCGCGAGCGTCAGGGGCGTTGACCGTGGCGGTGGAGGTCCAGGTGTCAGTATCGGGATCGTACCGGCCTCCTGTGTTGACATATGAGAACGTCCGGGCATCGCCGCCACCCCATACGATCATGGCACTCCCTGTCCACACCGCGGTGTGGGCGAAGCGCGGCGAGGGGGCGTTGACCCCGGATGTCGGCATCCAGGTGTCCGCAACGGGATCGTATCGACCTCCTGTCCCGAGAAAGGACGACCCGGTTGCGCCACCCCACACGATCATGTATCGCCCCGTCCAGACGGCTTTGTGGGAATAGCGAGGTGCCGGCGCATTGATCGTGGAGGTTGGAGCCCAGCTGTCGGTGGTGGGATCGTATCGGCCGCCGTCGTTGGTAATGCCCCCACCACCCCAGACAATCATGCGGCTGCCGGTCCAGACGGCAGTGTGACGAGCGCGAGGTGAGGGCGCGCTGACAGTGGACGTGGGCACCCACATGTCCGCGATCGGATCGTACCGGCCGCCATCGTTGAACCTGGTGCGGCCGTCGCCTCCACCCCAGATGACCATCTCGCTTCCAGTCCAAACGGCCGTGTGGCTGCCGCGTGCCGAAGGAGCACCTGCGGTGCTGATGCGGGACCAAGTATCCGTGGCGGGGTCGTACCGATCGCCGGTGTCGAGATAACGCCCGGCCCAGCCTCCCCATACCATCATGACGCTCCCGGTCCAGACCGCGGCGCGAGAGTTACGGGGATCCGGTTGATCGTCCAGCGAGCCGTTGTCCCACCTATCGTCAGGAAGACATGTGGAATCGAGAAAAGCTCCCCAACCTTCGGACTGAGGTGACGGAAGCGGGATTTCCGGAGGCATCGGCGGGTGTACAGATTCCTCATCGAAGCGCGACTTCACCGAATCCCACCAATCATCCCATGTTCGTTTACCCACGACATAGGTCGCAACTCGTGCCAGGTCGTCGTTCAACTCCAGGATGATGCGAATGGTGAATGCATCACGCCCCTCGACGATGGGAAAGTCCCTGCCGTCGCTCTTGAGAACGTTGATCCGGTAACGCTCGAACTTGTCAGCATCGAGGTCAACGCGCACACGGGCGGATTCTTCGTTGGGAACCACTTGCCTGCTCTCCCGGATCGCTCTCTGCTCCTCGTCTCCTGTGCGAACAACCTCGGTTTCCGTGCGAAGGAAATGCTCGGACCAGGGGTTGATCCGGCCCCGCACGAGATGCTCGCGGAGGGCCTCCACCTCGCGAAGCGCGTCGGAATGAATGGTTGGATTGTAGGCGAAGAAATTTCTGGCGAGGCGGTCTACGAGCACCGGCCGCACCAGACACTCCTGGATGAGGAGTGGGTCATCACCCAGAGCCGCATAGAGTTCTCTTAGGCGCACGGGAATGCGCGTATGCGCCTCCATTCGTTCCTGCTCCCGGCGTAGCATCTCGGCCGTTACGGGCGTGTTCCATATTTCCTGTAATGCCACAGATTGCTTGAGGTACGTCCGGACTTTCTCCTCCAGTCGTGACCGTAAGACCACCTCCTCGAAAGGCGTCGCCGTGTTTAGCTGGTGGGAGTAGTAGACGCGCTCGATCGCCCGCTGGGCCTCAATCCTCTCTTCGATTGTCAGGTCGCGTGCATATCCACCGAGAACGCTTGCGAGCAAAATTATCAGTAAGAGAATGGTGACCCGAAGCCTCCTCACCATGGACAGTCCTCCTGGAAGTCGTCTGTCACTCCCGACAGACCCTTCGGCCTTCCCTGTTGTACTTACCGTTTGGGAGTTTATTGAGGGAATCTTTTGAGGGGTACTCGCCGTGTGATGCCCGTGGCCTGAAGCTGCATGCATACCGACTCCCGTGTCGGTCGTGGTCCTCCGGCAGGCCCCTCGTGAAGCAATAATCTGCTTCTCTGCTGGATTTCTAGGACTGCAGTTAGAGAAATTCTAGCTCAGAGCGTGGGACGGGGTCAATCTTGGAAACTCCAGGAGGTGTAGTGATGTGGTGGCCCACCGAATCTTGTGGTCTAGACGCCGCCCGTAGCTCATTCCTCAACAAGCAGTTATCCTACCTCCGGACGGATCCTTTTCGCATTCCTTCCGGAGGCTCTTCATGCTGGGAGTTGCGCAGTCTCACACCATTCCTCTGCCGAAAGGCTGGCCGCGCCGTGTCCAATCCGCGGTCATTCAGGTGATTTCTCTGGCCCACTTCTCCCTTGTCACCACCCGCAGCTGGGCCGCTAACAGCTGGAATGCCCGCGTGCGACTGAAACGGGACAACCAGCGTCTCCGGCAGGAGCTGTCACTCCTGCGTGAGGAAGCGCGCATCAAGGATACGCGTATGGCCCGCATTCCAGCTCAGCGTCGTCCCCATTACTCACCGATAGAGAGACTGGCCATTCTCGAACTCAGGGCGGCGCGCGGCTGGAGCCTGTCCCAGACCGCCGAGCGGCTGCTCGTGACGCCCGTTACGGCGGCTTCCTGGATGAGTCGCCTCGATGAAGGAGGGCCACGGGCCATTCTCCAGATCCGTCAACCCGTGAACAAGTTCCCCAACTTCGTCGCCTATATCGTCCGGCGATTCAAGGTGCTCTGCCCTTCCATGGGAAAGGTCAAGATCGCCCAGGTTCTCTGCCGGGCAGGGTTGCATCTCGGTTCGACGACGGTGCGCCGCATGCTGCGGGACGCTCCCGGACGTAATCCCGTTGAGGCCTCGGTCGCGGCATCTCGAGTCGTCACCGCCAGGGGTCCGAATCACGTCTGGCATCTTGACCTCACGACAATTCCTACATCGCTCGGCTTCTGGACCGCCTAGCTGCCGTTCGCTCTGCCGCAACGCTGGCCCTTCTGTTGGTGGCTCGCGGTCGCCGTCGATCACTATTCCCGACGCGTCGTCGGCTTCAGGCCGTTCCCGCAACAGCCTTCCTC
>JBDGYW010000455.1:0-5735 GCA_039588935.1 Gemmatimonadota bacterium
TCCCCGAACCCGGCCATGGCCGCGGCTCTCATCACCCAGGTGGTTCCGGTCCTCGGTGCCGCGGCGAAGGTGAACTTCCCGTAGTCAATCATGGTTTCACTTTCTCCCGATCATCAAGATCACGTTCTCATGAGCACGTCTCCGCGTCGCGTGCATCTTCCTGTTCACCCTGTCCCCGTACCTCAGTTGATCTTGCAAGGACAGCATCTCTTCGTGATGATCGAGGCATGTCTATCATTGCTTCTTCCTCAGTACCATAAAGTGTGGCGGACAGAACCGTCTGGCGATCCGAGATGCATCCTCATCCTCTTTCCATCCACGAATTTCAAACTGCTCTCGAACGTAGTCAGCAGGACGGCAATTGAAGTGGCCGCATCCCGACTGTCCCGGCAGGGCCCACTGGACCAGCAGCCCGGTCCTCGGAATCGCAGCCACGTTGTCGATCAATGCTTGCTCATGCTCCGGCGGAACGTGCTCGCCGACCTCCACGAACAGTCCCCAGTCGCAGCTGTTGAAGAACAGGCCGCAGTCCGCCGTCAGGTCCGCCCACCGAACCACACCCCCGCTCATCTCCTCGATGCCGGCCGACCCGTCCAAGCCCCCGGCATCATATCCCAGCAGCCGCAAGAGGCGCACGTACTGCCCAGGCCCCGCTCCTATGTCCAGCACCGAGCACCTCGGCGGGATCACGGCGACGACGGCCTCCAGCAGGGACACGTCCACGCGGTGCTGACGTCTCCGCTGCGTCCGTCTCGACAGGGCTCCGGTCGCTTTCTTGTCAGTCATCCAGGCCGTTCTCCTTGCGGATCTTCCGCCATCTTCGCCACGACGACGTCCGCGGCTTCTCCACGAACTCGTATCCGGTGTGGCTGTGCGTGAACCCGTTCGCCATGAACCAGTCACTGCCCACGTGCCAGCAGACGTCCCGCTGCACGTTTTCACCCCGCATGTTCCGGTAGTCCGTTTGCTTCCTCAAGATCCGCTGCGACTTCGTGTCCTTGAACCCGTCGTCTCCGGGCCACGCCCTCCGCAGTGCGTCGACGATCCGCTTCGTCCAGCAGTTCGGATGCATCATGCCGATCTTGCCGCCGCGGCGCGTGAAGCTCCACCCGTCGGCCTTCTCCTCCTCCATCTGCCGTACGAAGTCCATCAAGCGGAACGGACGGTACCACTCCCAGTCGTCCTCGATCCACAGGACGTCGTGCTCCACCTCCTCCATCAACCGCCGGACTCCCCGGCCCATCCCGCAGTTCGTGTCTGTGGCGAAGATGAGAGCCTCGTCAAACAGCGCGCTCGTGTCCACCGCCTGCTGCAAGTTCTCCTCCCAGTTGTGTTCGAGGCCGGCATACTGGTCCAGGTGAAAGAGCCACTTCAAGTGGAACTCGTCGCGGTCTTGCATCATGTGCAGCAGCCCGCTGATGTACTTCCGCGTCATCAGCCGCGGCAGGGCCATCGTCAAGACGTTGAACACCGGCTTCCCGTTCTTGATTTCCATTTCGACCTCAGATGAAGAATTGATTCGACGCATCGTTGAAGACGAACTCGTCGACGATCTTGTCGTGGAGAAAGAAGCTGCACCTCGGACATTTCTCAACATCCACGGCGGCCAGCAGCTCCTTGTGCTTCTCACTTCCCCACCACCTGCTGAACTCCGATATGTGACACAACTTCATGGCCGGATTCGTCCTGTGATCCGAGCACAGCACCACGTCCCCGTTCCACAGCGTGACGAAGTTGACCATCCCTCCCGTGCAGCGCTTGGGAACGAACTTCCTACTGGACCGGTCGTACCGTTCGAGCGGCATGGAGATTTCGATGTGGGGATAGTGCTTGCGCAGGACGGCGATGTGGGCCTCGTACAAGTCGGCCTCCTCATCCGTGAGAGTCACGTACTCGTTGCAATGGTTCACCAAGTTCCAGGGCAGCATCGCGAACCGGAACAAGACGTGACACACTCCCAGGCTGTCAGCCTTCTTCACTGAATCAACGAGTATGCCCGGCGACTTGTTCTCGTTCGTTATCATCACCTTGTACGTGACCGTCTGATCCTCGGCCACCCATCGCTTGATGTTCTCGCAGACATCGTCGAAGCGACGGGCCGACACGCCGCACATCTTTTCATAGGTCTTCCCGTCGGCGGCGTTGACCGACACGTTCACGAAGGAGCATCCGTGAGGCATCTGCCTGTAGAATCTTCCGTTGGTGATGACTCCCACCCCGGTCCCGGCCGCGAGAATCTCATGAATGTAGTCGCTGGAACGCGGGTTGGCCAGGGACTCGCCGCCGCCCGCTATGCAGCAGCTCTTCACGTCGTGCCTTTGATACACGTCGACGACCTGCCGGAACGTCTCGTCCGTCATGTGGCCGCCGTCCAGCTGCGTCTTCTTCACGTTGCAGAAGTAGCACGCATTCGGGCACTTGTCGGCCGAGGACAAGTCCAAGCTGTTGGCGACCGGGTCCGGAATGACTCCGTCGGCCAGCGGCCTCCACCGCTCCACGTTGGCGAGCATCTTTCGACCGTCAAAGTTGCTGAACATGGGCTTCGACATGAAACCTTCCTTTCTCCAACCGGCAGCGTGAGAACTGCGGAAGATGCTTGTTGCTGTAAGACCAGTCGGAGGGACGAGCAGCCCTGTCTTCGTACGTCCCGACCTCCCAGCCGTCCCCCCAGATTCGCAATATGTGCTTGACGAACTGCTCCGCCGTGAGCGACGAATACTGATACACCAGCACGTCGCCCGTCACTCGCCGTCGAATCAACCACGAGACGCAGGCGCAGAAATAGTCGACGTGAGTCGGGTCTGCCCGCTTCACGTTGTCCATGATCAAGTGCTCGTGCAAGTTCTGCCTCGCCACGGCATCGAGCTGCTTCGACCCGACTCCTCCGTGCAGCCAACCGGGATACACCTTCAAGGTGTTCGGAACTCCTCGAAGTCCCTCGTCGGCCAGCCTCTTGGAATCACCGTATGACGAGAACTCGGGTTGGAACAAGGCGAACGGAGACGACACGTGGACCAAGTATCCGTTGAACGCCAGGCGAACTTCCCACGGCAAGACTGCGTTGACTCGAAACATCCGAGCCCGGTACTCCGGATCATCCTCGGCCCTGTCCATGTCCGCCAATCCGGCGCAGTTGATCACCGTCTCAAACTCGCCGATCTCGAACGGAATCTCCTTCGACAAGTCGGCGTCCGCCGTGGACCAACCCTGAACGTCCACGCCGTCGTGCTCCAAGGCACGCACCATGTTCCGCCCGACGTAGCCGGAGGCTCCCAGAACCAGCACCTTTTCGTTCACACGCTTCATTTCTTCTTCGCCAATTCGTCCACCCTCTTCTCCCAGTTGCTGCCGGCTTGCATCAACTCCCCTTCAAGCGGATCCAAGAACTTGTGCCTTGCATCCTTCCTCCACTCCATTATACCGCCGACGTTCTCACCCAGGCAGGCAACGTATTGCGGCCACCACATCTTGACGGCCTTCGCACTCTTCGTCGGTCGCGTGTTGCAGTCCCCGTGAAAGTGCCAAACTCGCACGGCTCCGTGCGGCAAGAACTTCGGCTGATAGATCGGCGAGCAGTTCATTCCCGATCCGGTGGCCGCATACTTCATCTGACCGGTCCTCATGTAGTGCGGCATGAGGGCGTGAAGGCAGGTCTCATCGCTGATGAATATCTTTCGAGCGAGCCGGGTCCACTCGATCCACTTCGCCAGCACGGGGGAACTCGGGGAGCAGGCGAAGACTCCGCCGTTCAAGCTCGGCCACATGCTCGACAAGACCTCCTCGACGGCCTCTTGGTCGATCCCGGAGAACGGCCGCAGTCGCTTGACCCTCCCCTGAATGATCCGTCCCTGCGTCGTCCATGCGTTGAACTGCGTGGCCAAGAAAGAAACGTTTTCGGCTTCGCGCAAGAACCATCCCAGGGAACCGGCGATCATCGTGTCTGCGTCGAGGTACATGACGGTCCGGTGTTCCTGCATGTCTTGAATCACGTGCTGCTTGCACTCGAACTGAGCATTCTTCTTCTTGTAGTCCGGATTGAACAGCACCGGGTGGATCCGCAGTCGAGGGTCTTTCGCGATCCGCTCCACCATCGGAAAGGACTCCTCCCAGGCATGAACAAGAACCTCCCCGTCGTAGTGCCTCCGCAGCGTCGACAGGCTGACGACGAGGTACGGCAGATGGGCCGGCTGGCTCATCACATACGTTATTACGCTCATATCGTCTCCTCTGGACCAACATTCTCCCACCGTTCAATCTCTGACGGACAGCAGCAGATTCTCGGATTGAAAATGTTTCCCTTGACGTACACAGCATCATATTGGCCATGACCAGTCCGGATCGTGTGAATCCACGTCAAGTAGAATCCGGCGTCTCGGAGAAACTGATCCACCCTCTCCGGTGAGCACCACCCATTGGCCGACGGGATGCCGGTCATTTCTACGTTCACCATCCACACTTGACGCAAGAAATCATTTCCGCCGCGAAGCACGTCCAGCTCCGTTCCCTCACAGTCTATCCACAGCAAGGTCTTTCTACCCCTCCCGAACTTGAGCAAATCCTCAGACTCATCCAGCGACGTCATGGAGACAGTTCGCTGTATCAACTTGCTCTTGTTTTCCCCAACTCTGAGAAGAGAAGAACCGTTGTCGTGATTCTTCTTGCTGTAGAAGGCCACGCTTTCGGCTTGACAGGCTCCCACGGCCATCGGCACCAAGAGCCCGGGGAACTTCCTTTTCATCACGTCGAAGGAGTCCGGGTTCGGATCGAACCCGATCAATATCACGTCCGGCCACTCCTCCCGGAACACCTCCACCTCATGGCAGACAGAACCGACCCCGACCTGGACGATCATGTCCGGTTCCCAGTCCAGGCCCCAGGCGACCTCCACCACGGCGTTCCCGCTCCGTCTGTGTGTCCTACGCTTGATCATTCATCTCCTCCTCGGAACGTCTCACGATGTTCTTCATCGCTGACCAGTGCTCCCAACCCCTCTTCTTCATGTTCACCCGCTCGACGTCGAAACCCAGCCGCTTCGCGCAGTACCACATGAACCCGTCCTGCGAGCGGACGGGCATGCTGTTCGGTCCGGTCGTCCGGTTCGCCCAGCTCGCGCAGTGCCGGGTGAGATTCGTGTGAAAGAACGCGCACCAGCTGATGATCCTGTGATGCCTGAGTCTGCTGGAACCAGGATTCGGCCGGAGCCCAAGCGGATCCGCGTTGGCCAGCATCGGCAGGTCCGGCTTGTTTTGATCGACCCACCAATCCAACCCGAGCATCTGATCACCGGGCTTCGTGAATCCCCACGGATGCGAGACGATGGCCGGGCAGTTGTCGAACCAACTCGCATCAATCCAGTCCGGCTGCCCGGCCGCCACCGTGTCCGTGTCGATCTTCAACCAGTATCTTGTCTTGACGTACCATGCGGCCACGTGAACGAACCCGCTCAGCATCATGTACCGCTGTGGGTCGTTCCACTTCGAAGGCTCCTCTCCTCGCGGCACGTTGAAGTCCCAAGTGGTCTCGAACGGCGGCCACTCAACCAGCGTCAAGTCGGGATGATCCACTACAATCCGGACTTGCTCCGCGTTCAACTCGTGCCGATCGAAGAACACGACCATCGGCATGAGGAGCAAGCCGGGCTTGTGCTTCTTCCAGGTCGGCCAGGTCCACCGGAGCTGATCCAGATGCTTGTGATCCACGCCGACGACGAGTGTGAAGTCCGTCATGATTCCTCC
>JBDGYW010000456.1:0-5730 GCA_039588935.1 Gemmatimonadota bacterium
ATATGGACGACGGCATGCGCCAGGTCGAGGAAGAATTCGACATGGTTGTCTTGTCGCTTGGACTCGAGCCGAGCGCGTCGCTGAAAGAACAGGCCGAGCGCTTCGAGATCGCGCTCAACCGATTCGGGTTTGCGCAGACTAACGAACTCAAGCCTCTCGAGACATCGAGGCCGGGGATATTTGTGGGCGGTGCTTTCCAGGAGCCGAAGGACATTCCCGATACAGTTATGCAAGCGAGCGGTGCTGCGGCAAAAGCTATGACACTGCTTGCACCATCCCGTGGCACACTGGTGGGCGACAAAGTCTACCCGCAGGAACACGACATCACCGATGAGCCGCCAAGGATCGGTGTTTTCGTTTGCCACTGCGGCAGCAACATCGCGTCGGTGGTGGACGTGCGAGAGGTCGTGGAGCGGACGCGAGAGCTACCCAATGTGGTGTTTGCCGATCACAATCTCTACGCCTGCGCCGATGACACTCTGGGCTCAATCAAGGATACCATCACCCAAAACCACCTGAACCGCGTGGTTGTGGCCTCGTGCACGCCGCGTACGCACGAGCCGATCTTCCGCGACACGTTGCGTGACGCCGGGCTCAACCCCTACCTGGTGGAGATGGCAAACATCCGCGACCAGTGTTCGTGGGTCCATACGTCCGATCCGATCCGCGCGACCGAGAAAGCCGTCGACCTGGTCAGGATGGCGGTGAGTAGAGTCGCTCGATCCGGTCCGCTTCACGACGAGTCTATCCCGGTAAACAATGCGGCACTCATTGTGGGTGGTGGCGTTGCGGGCATGACGGTTGCTCTTGCTCTCGCCGATCAGGGTTTTCCGGTTCACCTGGTCGAGAAGTCAGGCCGCCTGGGCGGCACGGCACGACGGATCTTCAAGACGCTCGACGGTTTGGATGTCCAGGCGTTTCTCAAGGACATCGCTAAGAAGGTCAAGAACCACAGACACATTTCGGTCTACCTGAACGGACAGACGACGAACGTCGAGGGCCACATCGGGAACTTCCGGACCGAATTGATCTCGAACGGCAAGGCTACCAAGGTCGAGCACGGCGTGGTCGTGGTCGCCACCGGCGCAACCGAGCACAAGCCGAGCAGCTATGGGTATTCGGAGGACGAACGGGTAGTGACCCAGTTGGAACTGTCGGAGCGGTTGGGACGGAACGAATTGGACCTGCCCAGACATCCGACCGTTGTGATGATCCAGTGTGTAGAGCAGCGGGATGAGGAGCATCCGTATTGCTCCCGGGTTTGCTGCACTACCGCGGTCAAGAACGCATTGGAGTTGAAGGAGCGGTACCCGAGTGCCCGCGTGATGGTGCTCTACCGTGACATCCGTACCTACGGGTTCCGTGAGGCAGCCTATCGCGAGGCCAGGGAGAGAGGTGTCCTGTTCGTGCGCTACGCGCTGGAAAATCCGCCTCAAGTGAACTTCAACGGCGGGTTAGAGGTGTTGGTCCACGAACCAACGCTCGGCCGCGAACTGGCTGTCGAGCCCGACATGGTGGTGCTCGCCTCACGGATGACTCCACGTGCAGACCGCCACGAACTGTCCGAGTTGCTGCGCGTGCCGCTGAATGCTGACGGTTTCTTCCTGGAGGCGCACATGAAGCTGCGCCCCGTTGATTTTGCGAGCGAGGGCCTCTTCCTGTGCGGTACCGCGCACGCACCCAAGTTCCTGAGCGAGACGATCTCGCAGGCTAACGCGGTGGCCGGCCGCGCCGCGTCTATTTTGTCGCGCAAGGAGATGCTGGTGAGCGGCCAGATCGCATGGGTCGATCCGGACAAGTGCATCTCCTGCATGACTTGCCTACATGTCTGTCCCTACCTGGCCCCGGTAGTGGCTGAGGATAACAAGGCAGTGGTACAGGGGGCCGTGTGTATGGGGTGTGGCAGTTGCGCCGCTGAGTGTCCCGCGAGAGCGATCACGCTCAGGAACTACTCGGAGACGCAGGTGTGTGCTGCGGTGAATGGGTTGTTGGGGAGAGAGGGGGGAGAAGCGGGAGGAGCGGGAGAGAAGAACTACCTCGAAGAAGTTGGGATTGCACAGACGAAATGGCCGACATAAACGAGCCTCTGATACTCGCGCTCTGCTGCCACTACTGTGCGTACGCCGCGGCGGACCTGGCCGGATCGATGCGCCTCCAGTATCCCGCCAACGTTCGCGTGTTGCGTTTCCCGTGCACCGGCAAGATCGAGCAGAACGACATTATGACTGCGTTCGAGGGAGGCATTGACGGAGTGATCGTGGCTGGCTGTTTGGAGGGTGGCTGTCACTTCGTAGAGGGCAACCTGCGTGCGCGCCGCAGGGTCGAACGCACCCATCAGATAATGCGAGAAATCGGTATTGAGCCGGAACGTCTGGAAATGTTCTTCCTGTCATCGGCGGAAGGCGGCCGGTTCGCAGAGATTGTGAGGGAAATGTTCGATCGGTTGAAGGAGTTGGGGCCGAGTCCGTTGCGTGGGGGTACGGATAAGGTCGAAGCCGGTATTCAAGCGATGAAGGACGCGGCTGAGGAAGTCACTCGAGGAGTATCGCAATGATCGTTGCAGATCGTAAAGACGTGCGTGAGATACGCGACAAGATCAAAGACCATGAGCGGGTGTTGTTCGTGGGGTGTGGGACATGCGTCACGGTCTGCCTCTCCGGCGGCGAACGCGAAGTCGGCATACTCGCCTCGGCGGCTCGTATGGCGCTCAAATTGGCTGGCCGCGAAAACGTGGTCGTGGACGAGTGCACCATTGAGCGTCAGTGCGAGGACGCATTCATCGATCTCATAGCGCACCGTGTCGACGACTACGATGCGATCTGCTCGTTTGGCTGCGGTGTTGGCGTTCAACACATGGCTGAGCGGTTTCCAAGCACGCCGGTATACGCGGGCCTGAACACCCAGTTCATGGGCGCGTTGGAATCACAGGGTGTCTGGACCGAGAAGTGCGCGGGGTGCGGTTACTGTCGGGCCGACGAGTTCGCGGGTATCTGCCCATTGACCCGTTGCGCCAAGCAGCTGCTCAACGGCCCCTGTGGTGGATCGCAGGACGGCACGTGCGAGGTGCGCCCGGACCTCGAGTGCGGCTGGCAGTTGATCTACGATCGCGCCAAGGCGATCGGCACGCTCGACAAACTCGAGGCCATCGCGGCTCCGGTCGACTGGTCATTGTCCATGAACGGTGGGCCCCGCAAGGTGGTTCGGGAAGATCAGCGCATTGCCGATCTCAAGCGGCAAGGGTGACGAGCAGCCCGCGTCGAAACACGGCTGCAAGTGAGTCCTTTCTTGGACGTTTGATCTACCGAGTGTCATCTTCCTAGGACAGGACACCGCACACGGTTAGTCCATATACTACAAAGACAGCCCGGTATGCGTTGTTCACTACTCATGGCCCAGTTAATGCGATGGCGGTCGGTCGAGTTGACGATGCGAGATCCTCCAATCCGTGGCGCGTCGAGGTAAATCCTTATGCGACTCCGTCTACTCAGCATTACCGCGGTCATCACCGGGAACCTCCTCGGGAACGCTCCCCCAGCGCTTTCGGCCCAGAGTGTGTCAGGCACGGTGGTGGATTCGGTGAGTGGCCAGCCGGTCGGTACAGGCTTCGTCGTGCTGCTCGACGAGGAAAACAACGAGGTCGCTCGCGCGTTGAGTTCCGGGGATGGAAGCTTCCTACTCCAAGCACCGGATGCCGGAGTTTTCCGTTTGCGTTCGGAACGCATCGGGTACAGAGCTCACGAATCGGGGCCTCTGGTCCTGCCGTCCGACAGCACGGTCAGTTACGCGCTCAGAGTAACGCCTTTTCCGGTGGTGCTCTCCACGATCGAGGTAACCGGAGAGGATCAATGCCGCGTGAATCCTGAGCAAGCCGCCGAAACTGCCGTGGTATGGGAGGAGATCCGCAAGGCGTTGGCAGGGACTGCGTGGGACGGCACTCAGGAGCGCGTGTATTACCGGAAGTACGGCTACGAGCGCCACTTGACGGCCGACCGCCGGCGGATCGTCGATGAGACGGGTTCGGTCGTCCAGGGAGTCGCGAGCCAGCCCTATCAGAGCCTGCCTGCCGCCCAACTGGCGCGTGACGGATACGTCGTGGCGCAGGACGATGGAGCGTTGTACGCTCTACCGGATGCCGAGGTGCTGCTCGACGACACCTTTCTCGCCTCCCACTGCTTCCGCGTGGTCCGCGACAGTATCGTAAGGCCAGGTCAACTCGGACTCGCGTTCGAGCCGGCGCAAGATCGCGACATCACTGACGTACGTGGTGCTCTCTGGTTGGAAGAAGAAACATCTCGGCTGAAGAGACTCGAGGTAACCTTCACGCGTTTGCCAGGTGGTGTCCGCGATCGATACGCCGGTGGTGAGGTGGAGTTCTTCCAGCTTCCGTCGGGGGCCTGGATCGTGCAGCGCTGGCAACTGTTCACACCAAACATCTACCTACCCCAGGTCACCGAACAACAGGTCACGATCGTGGTGATATCGAGACGGGGGTTGGGCATTGTCACGATCGATGCGATCTACGGTGGAGGGCGGCGTTTCCGACTCGGTGGATCGCGTGGACTCCGTCTGGGAGATTCAGTTGCCGTCAACATACCGTGGTTCGATGATGAGCTGACCTTCCGCACACGTTATGGTGTTTCGAGGGAGATTCTTCTCAGGGCCGAAGAAATCTACGTGATCAAGTACCCCGAGTACTTCATGCGCGGTGGTCTCCTGCATAGGGATTAATGAGCAAGCCGATTGCCGGAGGGAAGTTGAGAATAGTCTCCGCTCTGCATTGCGCGATTGTGACATGCTTGGTTATCGAGGTTGCGTGTTCGCAACCGGGAGGTACTGCGAGCGTACCTCCAAGCCCCGCCGAGTCGGCCCCTTGGATCCCGAGAGAGGCGGATGAAGACCCGACGGGCGTAGTGACAGGCTATACTGTCATCGGGGGAGAGGTTCTGGAGATAATTGCCAGGGATGGTGTCAGTTTGTATCCGGCCACCTTGGCGCAGCTGACAGGCACTGTGTATGACAGTGTCAGGGGTGGGCGGCTCGGCGGCGTGAGAGTCCGGGTCACGGGGACGGGTTTTGAATCCGTGACGGATGACAGTGGCCGTTTTTTTCTAGCCGTACCGCTCGAGGGTGACTACGACGTGTCGTTCTCACACCCGTCGTTCGATTCTGTCGGATATAGGTCACACAACGAAACAGCGAATCTCAGTCGTGGCGCAACCGATACGCTTACGGTTGTCACGCCATCCGTGGCTACCGCATTGGTTCGCCTTTGCGGAGAGGGCGGCGGCGGCTTCGGGCGCAGCACGCTTGCCGGAGTGGTCGAGGGGGGTGATGGGGAAGCGGTGCCCGAGGCTGCGGTCACCACAGTCTGGCAAGAGGTTCTGCCGGTGGACTCCATTCCAGTCGGGGGCACACCGTCGTTTTCGTCGCGGGAGATTCGGCGCACGGTGGCAACGGACGCATCCGGGTTCTATGCCGTGTGCGGGTTGCCGCCCGGACATCCGATCACCGTTGTTGCGGAACACGGGGACAGTATCAGCGGGGTAGCGAATGTGGTGTTCCCGTGGGCCGTGGAAGGAAGGCTGCTGCTTGCCTGGGACCGTGCTCCCGGCGCTCCGTACAGCCATTCCTACGCGGCGCCGAATCCCATCTGGAAGCTCGACTTGCAGCTCGGATCCGGGGTTCCGGCTGCGGCGAAGGTCGAAATGGGCAACGTACTGAGCGGCGTAG
>JBDGYW010000457.1:0-5728 GCA_039588935.1 Gemmatimonadota bacterium
CGAAGTCCGGACTCATATGCCCGAGACAACAACTCCTCCGCCCTGTGCGCATCCTGCGCCCAGAGAGCGTTGGTGATTACCGTGCTCACCCTACCGGTCTGCGACACCATCTTGAGCAATCTGAACAACCTGTTCAGATGCAGAAACGGCTCCCCGCCGGTGAACCCGATAACACGGATTGACTCCGGCATGCCCGAAAGCACCGACTCCATGACCTGGGGATTATAGTTATCGCGTTTGCGAAAATCGCCGGGAAGGTAGCAGTGGCGACAGTCGGCGTCACAATGCCAACTTGGGACAACGGTGATCCTCATGAAGTGAAAAATTGGCGACTCTGAGAACGCGCTAGCATACATGGAAATCAGACCACTTTCGACACGTCGGAGTCTCTTCGAAATCTGAGTCGCCACAAAGAAACGCCATCGACGAGAGAAAACAGGTTCTCAAAGGCTGTTCTCCGTGACTCCGTGTCGCTCATGGGCAACACGACATGGAATGGCATCTCGAGCAGAGCCTCCCTTCTTCCCAATGGATATCTCCGCAAGCTGTCACTCTTTTCTATCAAATAAAGAGAGGTCAAAGGAGCCGAGACGTTCTTGCCTGTTTTCCCCTGATTGTCCAGCAACGGCACACCATAGGCCCACCATTTCCCGCGCCTGTGGCGCACTGCAACTTTTTCTTCATGCACGGCTTGTATGCCTGACACGTTGCGGACGATAGTGGACTTTCCGGCTCCCGGCTTTCCCAAGAACACGTGGGCGAGCCCATTATGCAGCAGGAAAGCCCCGTGCAGCAGCAAACCGCCATTCTCTACAAGCAGTTGGGACAATAGACATCCTATCGCCCCGGCCACGGGAGCAGGTTTGTTGTTGCCAACATACACAGTTAAGCGACGCCCGCTAACAGAGACACATCGGAGCTCATTCGGATCCTGTATGTAAGAGTCGACCCCCAATCGCAGGAAATAGCTCGCCCTCCCTTCAACTCTGAACGGTTTTACCACCTTGATTGCGGCCGGGGCTAACCCGTGGTCGCATTCAACCGCCGCTGTTAGATCACACGCCCTAAAGGGTATTGTCAGCAAGGAGGGGCGCTCTGCCCCAATGAGGTTTCGCACTTTGATCGCGAGGTCTATTGCCGCTCAGGAGAACTCCGGTAGGGCCCGAAGCCAGGTGTAACCCCCGTCGTAGTCCCGAACGTATTGGTCATAAACTCAACCCGCTTCGATTCTACCTTCGGCCTCACATAGGGTCGCTTCTTTGTCTGACGTGGTCCGGTCATGAAAATGCCTCCATCAGTAATATACATATAATATATCAGCCAGGCTTCCGACGGCAACGTCTAATAGCCCATCGCCGTTAAAATCCCCAATGGCGGTTCCGACACCGAAATAATCGTCGCTGGTCATCAGGGTTGCCCCGGGTAAATCATTGAAATACGGAGAAGAACCCGTGTTGTAGTAGACGAATGCTCGGCGCCCCGAAGATGAGTTGGTGCCCAGAATGATGTCCGGCCAGCCGTCCATATTGATGTCACCAACATCCAAGTCCCACCCGAAATTGATGGCCTCCGACCATGTGATCTCGGCTACGATTGCGGGGTCAATTTTCGCCACCGGGCTGGCAACACCCGCAAGCAGGGAGAACTTCCTGAAATAGGATGCCGTTACCAGCAAGTCGGAAATGCCGTCGCCGGTGAAGTCAACGCCTCCAGCGGCGCGGATCCCAAATCCACCGAAGGACCCACCGTCATCGTAGGGTGTGCCGTAGGAGATCACATCGACGGAGTCGGTAGCCGGGTTGACATCGCGAGTGGTGATTCCCGATATGGTCGCTCCGTCGAGGGTATATAACTCGTTGACCCTCGAGGCCACCAACGCGAACTCATCGTAGCCGTCCCCGTCCAGATCGCCAAGTGGTGTGGCGCCGTGGCGGTAACCAAACCAATCATCCACGTCCACGCCCAAGATGTCGATGTTCGCGCTGGTAACCGGAATGTAGCTCCCCGGAGGATGTGGTGCAGAATCGGCGGACGCGGCTGCCGCAATCCAGTCAGCACGCGCGCGGCCGAAGAAGATATAACCTCTGCCGTTGGCGTCGGCTACCGGTGCTCCTACATAGAGATCGTCATATCCATCATGGTTGACGTCGCCGACAATCTCGAGGCTGCGCCCAAATGTGCCCTCCGTGTCGATCTCCCCCCGGATCTCCACATCAGGCTGATCGGGCAAAGACGAGCCGTCGCGACCGAAGAAGATGGAAACTCTGCCCCGGGAGGAGTCGACGCGGTGACCGCTCACTACCAGATCATCGATGGTATCTCCATCCAGGTCGGCCTTCCCGCAGACATCCCAACCCAGGAGTTCTCCGCCCAGATTACGGGTCAGCTTCTGCGGAGTGCTGAGCGTACTCCAGTTGGCCAAGTCATCCTCACCATAGAACAGGAAGGCGGCGCCTGCGTTGCTGTCAAGCGTAATCGCGCTGACCACGAGGTCGTCCCGGTTGTCGTTGTTCACATCCCCGACATTCCAGACATTGAAGCCAAAGTTTCCGCCCGGACGAAAGTGGTTCACCTCGTTCCACAGGTTATCCACGGCCAGTTCGATTGAAATGGGACCGTGGTTGCCGACTTCGTCCACGGCGCGGACGGCAAGGTAATATGTGTTCAGCGGCGGGAGCCACTGGGCAGTGAAGTTCTCGGTTGCGCCAGACGACCCGGGTGAAAGTGTGTTGGGCATCTCCGTGGCCCGGTCCCATTCGGTTTCGATGCCTATGGGATTGCGAGACCAACGAATGGAGTATGCTGTCGCTGTTCCCGTTCCTCCGTCATCTCCCGGAGCCGTCCAGGTCAGGTCCACGTCCGCATGCCGGGTGTGGGCTATGGTTGCGTTGGACACACTGACTAGCCCCGGAGCCAGCACGTCGACCTCAACCGTCATGGGAATCGACACGGTGTTGCCCGCGTAATCCCGGGCCACCACGTTCAGCGCGTGGGTGGCGTCATGGGCCAGTTGGATGTTGAGATAGTTCGCCATCTGCGGCGTGTTGGTCAGGTTGGTGGGCCCGGCGATGGGTGAGCCACCCTGCTCGATAGCCAGCGTCCCCGGATAGGTCATATCGCCACCGTCGGTGACCGTGAAGGCGAAATCCATCTCGCAAGGTATCCCGTCGATCTTGTCGGCCAGCACAACCAATCCGTCCTCATTGGGATTGTCGCGGAAGGCCACGCAGGTCACGTTGTCGCCCCCCGGGGCGTCGCGGACAACCTGGGGCGGATAGAGATCCACCAGTTCCACCGTGAAGATATCCGAGGAGATGCCGCTGGCGCCGTCGTCCAACTCCACCAGCACATCCGTACCGGCTTCGTCGTGGGCGAACTGCACGTTGGAAAATGTGACGTTGCCGGAAGAGTCCAGAGGGAGGGCCGAGCCGAAGGGAACTCCGTTCAGCTTCAGCGTGGCCAGGCAGCCCGAGCAGTTGGTGCTGTTGCAGTTTCCGCTCTGGGCGGTCAGATTGATCTGCAGACCGTTGGCAGGATTGCTGTCATTGTCGTCGGCGGCATTGAACACTTCCAGGCCGGAATGGCCTACAAAGGCCACGTCGCAGCCGGTGATATTGACGTTGACGTTGGTGATCACGTTCGGATCGGAAGTATTTCCGGCGGGATCGGTCACGGTCGCCGTCAGGTTCTGAACGCCGCCCAACAGGGTGCAGGTGAAGGTGGTGGTGCCCGAGCCGTCGACGGCCGTCGAGCAGCGCTCGCCGCCGATCGTAGAACTCACCAAGATGTTCTGCGTCGAATCGGTGCCAATGGTGGCGCAGATAAACTGGACCTGCTGACTGGTGAACACGTCGTTGTTCTGCGGCTCTGAACACGAGACCACCGGCTTGACCGTGTCAACGAAGATACCCGCGGTTGCGGGAGTGGCCGGGTTGCCGCAGAAGTCGCTGACCGAAGCACGCAGGGTGTGGCTCCCCTGGTCGGTGGTCGCCTGCAGCGCGGCCGCCCCGCCGGCAACCGCCGCGCTCCCGACCGGGCTGGTATCGATCTCGAAAAGCACCGGCTGAGCGTCCTCGGCGTTGGTGGAAACGATGAAGTTGAAGTCCAGGTCGGTGGTGGAGGCGTTCAGATCGTCGGAGAGGTTGAGTGTGGATTTGCTGGGTTCGCTGATGGAAATGGTCGGGGCGATGGTGTCCACCGTGACGGAGAACAGCGCCTCCGGATCCAGGATCTCTGGTGCCACGTTGATGTTGGGATTGCCGAACGAGTCGGTCACTAACACGGTCAGGTCGTGGTCGCCGTCGGCCAGCGACGTCGACAGACTGGCCGAACCGCCCGAAAGGGGCGCCCGGGCAATCTCCACCCCCGGGGGCCAGCCCTGCATCAGTCGCACGTTACGCCCGTCCGCCGCCCCGGAAACCGTTACCGTCGCCGCCAGGCCGCCTTCGGCCGACGACAGGCAGCCGTCGGTGTTTATATCGGAGGTGATAACCACGCTATCCACCGTCGGCGGGACGCTGTCCACGTGCACTATGACCGGGTCAGAGTAGGTCCCCTGTCCGGGGATGTTCTCGGCAAAGGCCACCAGGGTGTTGTCGCCCTGATCCAGGTTGACGTCCCAGGCGATGGTGGGTACGCCGGTGATGGTTCCGCTCCACACCTCTCCGCCGTAACCGGCGCAGCGGCCTTCCGGATAACCGGTACCCGGCGAAGCGCAGATCACCAGAAGATCCCCTGATTCGGTATGATGGGTGTCCACGTCTACCTGTATCTGCATCCCCGGTTCGCTGCCCATGTCCGCCGAAATGCCCAGGTTCTGTCCGTTGATCGGCCGGGTGATGGTGACCTCCGGGGCGACGCGATTGACCGTGACGGTGACCTGATCGCTGTCGCTGTTGACGGCGGCATCGGTTATGGTCGCCCGCAGCTGGACGTCCAGGGGATCGTTCGCCGTATCGTCGTCGGGAATGATGGTGGCGTCGGTGAATGTGTATGCGGACAGGTCGGAAGCGGTCAGGGTGTGCGTGGCCAGCTGGGTCCAGGCCCCCGCGCCGATCTTGTGTTCCAGGATCAGCGCGTCGCCCACACTCGCCCCGGTAAACGTGCAGTCCACGTCGATCTGGAATCCGACCGCAGCACTCAAGTCTGCGGAAGTGCCCAGCCTCTCCAGGTCCGTGGGAGAAGTGATGGTCACGTCGGGGGCCGAGCGGTCGACCGTAATGTTCACCGCGGTGGCGTCGGCGCAGTTGCCCGCCTTGTCACAGACGTTGGCGCCCAGCACCTGGGCGGCATCGTCGGCCACGGTTACGGCGCTGAATGTGATCAATCCGGCCTCGTACACAGGCGCGGTGCCGATGATCTCGGCCGGGGAGCCGTCCACGGTCAGCGCCGCCCCCTGCCCGTCCTCCACGTCGGCGGTAAGCTGTACGCGGATCTGGAACCCGGCCTGGCCGGAGCGATCCGGGCTCTGGGCGTTGTAGATGGCACCCTCCAGGGGCTCGGTGAAGGCGACCGTGGGAGGAGTTTGATCCACCACCACCCGGACGGGAACCGACGTACCGGTCTGGGCGGCCTGGTTGGTGCAGCTGGCCCAGAGCTCGAAGTCGTCCTCGGAGAGGGTAACGCTCACGGTCACGTCGCCGCTGGCGTCGGTGGCCCCCTGGGCGATAGGCGGGCTGGCAGCGTCGCACACCGCCGGCAGGGTGGGTACCGCCGGGGTGACCCGGGC
>JBDGYW010000458.1:0-5727 GCA_039588935.1 Gemmatimonadota bacterium
CAGGTACATCGGGAGCTAGGACGCGCTCGAGACGAGCAAATTACAAGAGGCGGTCGCTGTGAAGATCGTTGTGGATGGCCTTGGCGAAGAGGTGCCCGACGGAGCAACCGTTCTTGATGTCCTTCTGCAACGTGGTGAGCCTACAACCCACATCATCGTTGAGATCAATGGGTCGTTCGTGCATCCGAATAGTTACGACGAAACAGAGCTAACAGCAGGCGACCGAATGGAAGTCGTATACCCCGCGTTCGGCGGGTGAGTTAGCCCTCCATCAAAGAACCTCTTTCTAGCACCCGCTCCATTCCCCCGGGCTATTGGGCGTGCCGGCACCACTGCTCAGGATCGACCCCAGCCTCAAATGCTTAAATCGGTATTTTGGTTCTTGTTTCCTGTGTTTTTTGTGGTATTATCAGCGTCGGAGATAACGCGCAGCCAGCTCGAGCTGTAACGTCTGCGCGGGTAGCGTTACCCACTAACCAGAATCCGCGACAGAAACTCATGCCGCTCGAGAGCGGTGGAAAACTAGGACGAACGTATGAGCCCGAGAACGAGTTGTGGCTGAACAACGACGTTTCAACTTCAAGCTGATTGCGTTAGGCGTGGCCCTGGTTGGCTTGACGGCGCTGGCCAAGATCCTCGACCTGGGCGCGCGGTTGGGGATGCTCAGCGACTGGATCGAGTCGCTCGGAATCTTCGGTCCGGTCGCCTTCAGCGCTCTCTATATCACCGCTGTCATCGCAATGATTCCGGGATCGGCCATCTCGGTTGCCGCCGGCGCTTTGTTTGGATCTGTTTGGGGTTCGGTCTATGTAAGCATCAGCTCCACGATCGGCGCCGCGCTGTGTTTCTTGATCGCGCGGTATTTCGCTCGAGGCTCCATTTCAACCTGGGTGTCGCGAAGCCCCAAGTTCAAGAACCTCGACGACCTTACCGAACGGCACGGTGCCATCATCGTCGCCATCACGAGGCTGGTTCCACTCTTCCCGTTCAATCTTCTGAACTACGGGTTTGGCCTGACGAAGGTGCGATTCGGTACGTATGTCCTCTGGTCTTGGATCTGCATGCTTCCGGGAACCGTGCTCTATGTCGTCGGGGCCGACGCACTCGTCACCGCCATACGCGAGGGGGGCATCCCGTGGTCCTTGCTGGGCGCATTAGCGGTAGTTGCCACATCGACCTATTTCGTTGTGAGATTTGCGCGACAGCGGCTCGAGCAAGCCGAGTCCGGCAGTGCCGGAACTCATGTGAACACTCAGGTCTCGGAGACCTAGCCGAATGGCCGTTGAGAGCCCGCGAATCCATCCCGACGACGAGTTCAACCGGGCTCTCGTGAGCCGGGTGCATCCGCCCGACTGGGAGAACCCCGTACCGGCGGACAGGTACAACGTCGTCGTTATCGGCGGGGGGACAGCGGGATTGGTAACCGCAGCGGGAGCAGCCGGCCTCGGAGCGAAAGTTGCCTTGGTGGAAAAGCACTTTCTTGGCGGCGACTGCTTGAACTACGGCTGCGTGCCATCCAAGAGCCTAATTGCGGCGGCAAGGGCCGCAGCCTCAATGACCAAGAGTCGCATATCCGGCGTGACTCCGGGAAACGTTACCATCGATTTCCCGGAAGTCATGATGCGGCTTCGTGAAATCCGCGCACGGATTGCCGAACACGATTCGGCAAGGCGCTTCGCAAAGCTCGGCATCGACGTCTTCCTCAGCGAGGGCAGGTTTGTCTCACCCACCACGATCGATGTTGATGGTAGGACTCTACGCTTCGCGAGAGCAGTGATCGCCACCGGGGGCCGCCCGATGGCGCCCGATATTCAAGGACTCGAGGACGCTGGTTATCTCACCAACCTGTCAGTGTTCGACTTGACCGAGCTTCCCACTCGAATGGCCTTCATAGGTGCGGGACCGATCGGCTGCGAACTGGCGCAAGCCTTCGCACGGTTCGGCTCGGAGGTCACCATGCTGGAGCGGTCGCGGGTGCTGCCGCGAGATGACGAGGATGCGGCAACACTGGTCGAGCAATCGCTGATTCGAGACGGAGTTTCCATCGTCTGTGGAGCGGCGGTCGAGAAGGTTGAATCCACAGCCGCAGGCAAGACGATCTCGGTCGAGTGCCGCGGAGAAAAGAAGTCGATAACCGTCGATGAAATCTTCATCGGCACGGGGCGTGTACCGAATGTTGAAGGTCTTGGCCTCGACGATGCTGGAATCGAATACGGGCCGCACGGAATCGTGGTAGACGACCGGTTGAGAACGACGAACAAGAAGGTCTACGCTGCGGGCGACGTTTGCCTCAAAAACAAGTTCACCCACGCGGCCGATGCTGCAGCGCGCCTCGTGATCCGCAACGCGCTCTTCTTCGGCCGCGGCAAGGTCAGCTCGCTCAATGTTCCTTGGAGCACGTACACCGATCCCGAACTCGCCCGGGTTGGCTTGTCCGAGCATGAAGCAGGAGAACTCGGCGTCGAGTACGACTGCTACAAAAGGGAGTTCTCGGATGTCGATCGCGCCATCACAGACGGCGAAGAAGACGGCTTTATCAAAGTTCTGACAAAAATAGGCGGCGACAAGATACTAGGTGCCACGATCGTCGCTTCGCACGCAGGTGACATGATATCCGAGATAACGTTGGCGATGGACGCCGGCGTTGGACTCGGCAGGATCGCCGGCGTGATTCACCCATATCCAACACGCGCCGAGGCAATACGACAGACGGCGGACAGCTTTATGCGTACAAAACTCACGCCGTTCTTGAGGAAAGTCTTCGCGGCGTTTCTAAAGATGCGTCGTTGATCAATGGGGCGATGAGCGAGAGACCAAGAGATATCCCGATGTCGATCGGGAGTCACATAGGGAGGGCAACGTGGATGGCAACTCAGCAGTAGCAAACGGCAAAGAGGCAGTAGCGGTTGACGATACCGGAGGCGTGCCATTCTACGAGTACGTCTTGCTCGCCTGCGGTGGTGAGTTGAGGGCCCGGAAAGTCGAGATGATGCAGGTCAACATCGGGCTCAAGTGCAACCAGTCATGCTCCCACTGCCATGTCGATGCATCACCGAGGCGAACCGAATGCATGGCACCAAAGCTGATGCAAGACGTGATCGACGCTGCGGTGAGAACTCGTTGCCGCCTCGTCGAGATCACGGGCGGAGCACCCGAGCTTCATACAAAGTTCCGGTGGTTCATCTCCGAACTGCACAAGAAGGGCATCCCCATCAGGCTCAGGACAAACCTGACGGTTATGTTGGAAAAAGGACTCGAGGATTTGCCTGAGTTGCTGTGTGGCCTCGGCATCCATCTTGTTGCCTCACTTCCTTGTTATCTCGAAGAGAACGTGCGTGCCCAACGAGGCGAGGGTGTGTACGAGAAGAGCATCAAGGTCATCAAACGTTTGAACTCGCTCGGTTACGGCATCAAACCGGAACTGCCGCTCCACCTCGTGTACAACCCCGGTGGCCCATTCCTACCGCCTGAGCAACGGGGGCTCGAGGAAGACTACCGCCGCGAACTGCACGACCGGTTCGGCATAAGCTTCACGCACCTGCTGACAATCACGAACATGCCAATCGGCCGGTTCATCGAGAAACTAAGAGAAGACGGGCAAGACGAGGAGTACATGAGACTCCTTCGAGAGTCTTTCAATCCGGCCACGGTGGATAAGGTAATGTGTCGCAATCAGATCACCGTCAACTGGGACGGTGCCGTTTACGATTGCGACTTCAACCTCGCCTTGGACATACCTGTCGTGGGCCACAATCACATCGAGAACCTCGACCATGCCGCCGTTGTCGGGCGCGCCATCAAGACCGGCAATCATTGTTTCGGCTGCACTGCCGGCGCTGGCTCATCGTGCGGGGGGGCTCTGGTCGAACCGTGAGGCGAAACCTCATTGTGTTCTTCCGCTATCCCGAAGCCGGGAAAGCAAAGACCCGCCTAATACCCGAACTGGGGGTGGAGGGCGCGGCTAGTCTCGCGCGCGAACTCGCCGAACGCACCTTGGATGTCGTCGAGGTTTTCGCTGCTGAAGAGGGTATGGATATCTCGATCTGGTACACCGGCTGTGATGAAAGTCGCGCCCGCGATATCGCTCCTGGCAACGACTTCGCCTACCACCAACAAACGGGTGCTGACCTCGGCATTCGGATGAACGCGGCCTTCGAAGCGACATTCGCCGAGGGATACGACCAGGTAGCCCTGATCGGAACCGATTGCCCCGAGCTAGACGAGTCAATCATCCATGAGGCATTCGACGCGCTCGCCGACGCCGACGTTGCGATCGGACCTGCCACCGATGGCGGATACTACCTCATCGCACTGCGAGCCCCTGCGCCCGGCCTCTTCAACGAAGTGCCTTGGGGATCGGCGGATGTGTTGGATGCCACTGTGAGAGCCGCTGAAGATCTGGGTCTTACGGCTGAATATCTTTCAGTGTTGTGGGACGTGGACCGTCCGGAGGACCTGATCGACTACGAGTTGTACAAGACCAGAGAGACACTGCTGTCGTGATCTCGGTCGTTATCCCGGCGTTGAATGAGGCAAGGAAGATCGCCGCAGCGATTGAGTCAGCAGCTGCCGGTGCCAAGGAAGTCATTGTCGTACACGGCGATTCAACAGACGACACGGCGGCTATCGCCGAGGCAGCTGGCGCTCGCGTGATTGGAGCGGAGGCAAACCGCGCTCGGCAGATGAACGAGGGTGCACGGGTCGCCTTGGGTGACGTCCTACTCTTCCTGCACGCCGACACCAAGCTCCCAGCTGATTATGGAGCCTCCGTAGAACGAGCGCTCTACTCGAGAGGCGTTGCAGCTGGAGCGTTCTCGCTCGCGATCGACGGAACCGGCATGAAGTACCGTCTCGTCGAGGCGGTCGTCGCATTCAGGTGTCGAATCTCACAACTCCCATACGGTGACCAGGCGATCTTCATTCGCAAGGCCATCTTCAACGATGTCGGTGGATTCGGGGACCTGCCACTGATGGAAGACTACGAGTTCATCCGGCGTATGAAGCGGTGCGGTCGCATTGTCGTACTACCATTGCGGGTAAGAACGTCGAGCCGAAGATGGCAGAAGCTCGGCGTAGTGCGGACCGCCGTTCTCAATTTTTTCATTATCAACGCTTTCCACCTGGGCGTGCCTCCGGAACGACTGGCCGGTTGGTATAGAGGCCGGCGCGAGTCGACCTGATATCACTATTCAACAGGGGTTGTCGCTAGAGTCATGAGACCATCAGTCCGATTCGGTTGCGCTGTGCAAGCAGTCATCCTGACACGACTGCTGCCGATTGTTGTTTGCTCAATTCTGCTGTCGCCTCCGCTTGCTGGTCAAACGCATTCACCTCCACCTCTCGAGGTGAAAGACGGGATCACCGTAGCCGGTGCAACGCTAATTTGGGCAATACCAAGTACGTTCGAGTGGCACACCAAGTCACCACCGTGCGCACCTTGCGACCCTGTGCGAGTTCCGTTCTTTGACCGCTGGGCAATCCACCAACCCGAGAATGTATCGAGCCGAACCAGCGATGCCACACTCGTAGGGATCACCCTGCTGGGCTGGATCGATCTAGCGGGGCAAGGACAAAATGGTGCAGCTGCGATAGTCGCCTCAGTGGAATCGTTGGTTTGGGCCAGCGCAATAACGAATCTTGCCAAGGGTGCATTCGGGCGTATGCGGCCCGTGATGTACACCGAGATCGCTCCCGACGTAGCCGAAGTTGTCAACAACCAACGATCCA
>JBDGYW010000459.1:0-5706 GCA_039588935.1 Gemmatimonadota bacterium
TCAAGAGTTGGGCTACCCTCCTCACAGTTGGGAGGGAAGGGCGATAAACCGGGGAGGAAGCGCTCCAAGGCCTCAGGACTCCGTCCACGCCCTCCCTACCAACGACCTGGCTGAGATGGTCGAGAGCCACATGCGGCTCATGGACAATCTCCTCAAGCACGCGCTGGTCGAGCGGCACATCCGTAGACTTCCCGACAGGCTGGCTGCGAGGAGGTGCCATTGTTCCAGAACCGGATTCCGGGAGCGTTGCGACAGGGCGTATTTATGGCTCAAACGCCGAATGGGGTGACGGCGCTGAGAGTCAATGACTGTGCGGCTTTCCCTTGACTTCGGCCATTTTTCCGCTATTTTTACGATACGCTCGGCAGGTCTCTGTCCGAGTGTCCTCATCTCCCTCTGCTGTTTGGCCCGAAAGGGCCTTTTTTTTGGAGGCATCGGATGAAATTAGGCAACATCACGACAATCGACAAAGGCTGGCTTCCGCTGGTTTTGACCGCTCTCGGGGTCGGTGCGTATGGCGGGGTTTCTGCGGAGGACGTGAGTGCGCTGGAGGCAGCCATCAATGCCGTGGCGGTGGTCGCGGCGCCGTTGATTGGGCAGGCGTTTCTCGCGTGGCTCACGACCAACAAGGAACGAGAGTGGTCGGACAAAGAGTCGGCGAAGCCGGCGAAGAAACGATGATGCGCTCGGGGGCGATACTCGCCGCCGCTATGGTGCTCGTCATGCTCGTCGGGTGCCCGGGGTCTCCGAGATATTCCGACCACCCGGAGGCCGCACGGATTCAAGCGCTGACGGATTTCTGCATCGGGTATGGAGCTCTAAGGGATGCGGCCACCTATCTGCTGACAGTGGACAAGCAACGCGACACTCCGCAGCTGCCCCACGATTTGGTGGAAGGCTACGCGGAGGCGCGGTCGTATATCCGGCCGTATTGCTCGAAAGACTTCGACCCAAAGTCCGCGTTTAGCTTGGAAAGTCTCGAAAAGGAACTGACGAAGATTCGTCTATTGCTGCTTGAGAAGGAGAAGTCATGAGTGCCGCTGGTATTTCGCTGGTCGCGGGGTTACTTATGGACGCCGTCATGGGTGGCCTCGCGGTGGCCGAAGCGTTCGACAAATTCCGAGAAGGGCGGCCTCCTGATGAGACACCGGAAGAAGCGGCCGCGGAGTTCGTCCGTGAAATGCTCGCTCAAGTGGTCGCAGAGGACGAGGCGGACGTTGCTCTAAAAGAGTGGCGAGAAAAACACGGCGAATAGCCGTATGGACAGGGTGCTGCCGGGTGCCTCAGTGGTTGGCGAGAAATGCCGTTTCGGTCATAACAATCGCAACGAATGCCGTCGTTATTTTGGTTGGCGGGACGATGTTCCTCTCCAGCCTGACGGCGAAAATCGACGCGATTGGCAAGCGCATCGATACGGTGGATGCACGCCTGTCGAATAGGATTGTCGTCGTTAATGAGAAATTGCTCGAGCGGACGGTAGACCCATACACGGGAACAGAGGCAGGGAAGGATGCGGACAATCTTCTCTCGACATTTATGCTTCGCGACGAAAGGATTGAGTACAATCGGGCAGCGCTCGAAAGAATGTCCGTTTCCATGTCGCGCGTGGAAGCTCTCTTGGCGTCCAATCAAGCGGTATTGGTGGATTTGCGCTCAACGCTCTCCGCTATGCCGCCTGAATGGCTCCTTAATGACGTGCGCGAACTGAAGCGTCAAGCCCATGAACACAACACGGCAAGATAATGGCTTCTGGTGATTTCCTTTTTTTTCTGACGGCAAGAAACGTCGTTCCAGATGACACAAACCCTCAAACCCCGGATGTTATCGCCATTGATAGCAATTCGCAGGAGGAGGTGTGGGATGGTGATGGCGGGGCCGATGAAGGGTTTACCCTGGTCTTTGGCTGGCCGACGAACTACGACGGGGGAGGGGTGGATGTTCAGATTGGGTATTCCACAGACGGAACGAGCACGGGGACCGTAGAGCACGACCTCCAATTTCTATCCATCGGCGACACGGAAAACATTTCCACAAAGTCCTTCAACGGGACCACAACAACAATAACCGACACCCCGTCAACCGCCACGGCCAACATTGTTGATGTCACGGCCGCGACGAGCATTACCCACGCGGTTTGTGATAGCCCGGCAGCCGGGGATAAGGGGTTTATCAAATACACGCGGACGGGGAGCACGGACGGGAATACGAACGACTCCCAATTCCACTGGCTATACGCGACGGAGACATAAATGGGGCACTGGACGAAAAAAGACGCGACAGAATTTGTCCGCCGCATGTCGCCAGATGATATGGAGGCAAAAACGGGCGAGGTTCATACGGATGCAAGTGGCGATGCCGTCAGCAATGCCAACTGGAACTACCAAGACCCGAATGGAAAGGCCCTGTTCGATGCCGGGCTAGAACAACAGTATTGGACGCCTGATGGTCTCGGCTCGGTTCGTGAGATGACACAGCCGGAAAAGGATGCCGTCGATTCCGCTCGGGATGCGCAGAATATTCTGGATGTGCATGCGGAATTGACGGCGAAGGTTGATATTCCAGCTACTTCTGGTGACCCGCTTCCGGTAGAAACGCGCGCACATATTCAGGGGCCGAACCAGCGGATTAATTATGCGTTGAACAGGATTGAGGAAATTCTAGCGACTCTGGAGGATATCCGTACGAGTACTGGTGGGGCTGAGAATATCCGGGCGGCGATTCCACCACAACATCCGCAACAGGCGACACAAAATCCATTGGTTACGCCTGCGAATTATTCGCTCATTCAGAATCAGCAATTGCCCGAAGCGGTTCAGAAATGGAAAGACCACGTCAATAATGGCGAAGTCGACATATCGTAATGGCCAGGGATTTAGCATCCGGTAACAGTCTGAGGTACAGCAACCCCACCGACATGGGGGCCGGCCCTCTGTCGCTGTCGATGTTCGTCACTCTTGATAGTGGTGCTGTCAATCAAACGTTGTTCACCGGGCTCAATGCCGCCCAGACCGCGTTTCAATTCAAGTTCCAAATTATTGGCGCGACAAACAATTTGCGTTTCGAGATAACGTCGAGCGGCACGAACATGAATCTTCAGGATTCGGGGTTTACCAGCGGCGTGCGGCGACACATTTATGCAACATGGTCGGGGACAATCGGCACCGCGACGACGGAAATGGAGTTGTTCGTTGATGGCGTATCGCAATCAGATGCAACGCAAGACGGGACCGGGACGGCCAATGATGGGCAGTCCATCATCACGGTTGGCGAACTTCCCAACGACACGATGCCCGCCCCCGGCGTCTACGAGGAGCTTGCCATTTGGACACATCAACTGACGAATGGTCAGCCCATTGCGCAAGGGTTGTCTAATGGCTATTCCCCGCTACGCCTTGGGGCCCGATTGGTTGCCTACTGTCCGCTGGTGCGCTCTGCAACAGACATTAAGCGCGGCGTCAATCCGTCCACTGACCAGGGCACCGTCGTTCCGCATGGTGCGATTATCCCGTGGGGTGAGGGGCCGTGTTTTACCCCTCAACAAGCGGCAGCGGTCGCTGCGGGCGTAGGGTTTTTGCCTCTCTTAGGGGTGGGTGACTGATGGCTGACAACGTAACAGCAAAAGCCAACACCGGAGCGGGAGTCGAGGTCTTCGCGACCGATGACGCGGCTGGCGTGCATCACCCCTACGTGAAGGTCGAGTTCGGCGCCGATAACACGCAGACCCCTGTCTCGAGTGCCAACCCCATGCCTGTGGACGGGTCTGGGGTGACGCAGCCCATATCCGGCACCATAACCGAAACGAACTCCACCGCCATTCTCGCCGATACCGCAAGCATGGACACGAACCTGGGAACGCTTGCGGGGGCGGTGGCCGGCTCCGAGATGCAAGTGGATATCGTCTCCGGTCCTGTGACGAACGCGGGGACGTTCGCAGTCCAAGTCGATGGCGATGCGCTGACTGCTCTTCAGCTAATCGATGACACCGTGGTAGCGCAAGGGACGGCATTGGGGTCAACGAAGAATTCCCTCATCGGAGGGAGCGTAACGACCGGGGCCCCCAGTTATACCAACGGCCAAATCAGCCCGCTGTCGCTTGATACCGCAGGGGCTTTGAGGGTCACGGGAGGGGGAGGAGGGACGGAATACAACGAGGACGACGCGACCCCTGCGACCATCGTTGGCACGGCCACGATGATGGAGCGTGACGACGCCCTCTCTGCTGTCACCCCCATAGAAGGGGACTGGATTTCTCTCAGAGGTGATGCGAACGGGGCCCTGTGGACTGCGGTCAATAACACCGTAACGGTGGATGGTTCAGGGGTCACGCAGCCGGTTTCCGGCACCATCACGGCGAACTTGAGCGCCACCGACAATGCCGTGTTGGACGACATCGCCGCCCAGACCTCGGCTGCAAGCGTGGCTGCGGAGGGAGCGGCCCTCGGTTCTGGAGTTCTCATCCAGGGTGATGATGGGACCGACCGAAAGAACATTAACGTCGACGCGACGACGGGTGATGTGCAGGTAGACGTCACCAACACGGTAACCGTGGATGGGTCCGGGGTGACGCAGCCCATTTCTGCAGCCTCTCTCCCCCTGCCAAGTGGTGCCGCCACCGCGGCCAACCAACTCCCAGACGGGCACAACGTCACGATTGACAATGCGTCCGGCGCCGCCGCCGTCAACATCCAGGACGGTGGGAACACCATCACGGTCGATGGCACTGTGACTGCTAATGCCGGCTCCGGGACGATGACGGTCGACTTGGGCGCCAACAACGACGTCACGATAGCCTCCGCGATAGCCCACAATGCCGCTGCCTCGGGGCAGAATCCCGTGGTCGTTGCGGCTCGCGCCACCAATTCCATCGAGGGATTGACCCAGGTTACGGCCGCGGATTCGTCCTACATCACGAGTGACCTCAATGGTTGTGTGGTGACGAGGAATGCCACGACGCTCGAGGAGCTTCTGAGCGGGAGGCAGACCAACACAGATGGGACAGAGGATGCGGTAACCAACTTCCCCGCGGGTGGTGCGGGGGTGCATAACTATGTCACCGCAGTGACGGTTTATAACTCCCATGCCACCACCATGGGCAGTGTGGATTTGAGAGACGGGACCGGAGGGACGATTATCTGGACATTTCCGGCGCCGGCCACGGGCGGCACGACGCATAACTTCAACCCGCCGCTGAAACAACCCACGGCGAATACACAGTTATTCTTCGACCCCTCGGCGGCCATTACGACCATTACCATCAGCATTAACGGGTTCCAGGCCCAAGGATGACCACCCACTTTTTCCTGTTCTTCTTCCAAGCCGGGGTGCCGGGGGGTGTTGCGCACACCTCTCCCTCGACGTCGGCGTGGCTCGAAGAGGGGTGCCTCACGCCGCTTCTGGATGGTCCCGCCCAAGGGACGGGGACGTTTGTTTTAGATGGCCACCATGAGGTTGGGGGGATTGTCGGGGTGATTGCCATCACCACCGATGGGACGAACGATGCGACGGTGGTGTTAAGGGAGAATAATGCCTCAGGAAAGGTCTTATTTGACCTCGTGACCCTGATTCCGATGACGCCTGTGACCATGATAGGGGTGAAAACCACCCAGGTGGTGTACTACTCGGTAAGTGGGACTGGCGCAAAAGCCCAATTCTTCGAATGGCACCGATGACACTCGAGGAGATGGTTGAGAAGGCCATTGAGAAGGC
>JBDGYW010000460.1:0-5697 GCA_039588935.1 Gemmatimonadota bacterium
GATACCATAGAAGCGGACACGCCTCAGCCCGAGATCGTATTCGACCACATCCACACCTACCAGGAAGTCGTGGATTACCTCGATGCGGTCATCGAACATAACCCGAGGCTTACCGAACTGCATACGATCGGGAAGAGCTTTCTGGGCAAGGACCTGTTGGTACTCGAGATCACCAACCAAGATAGCGGCGAAGGTTCCTCCAAGCCGGGTTACTTCATAGATGGAAGCCTGCACTCTGGAGAAGTGTTCGGCGGCGAAGTCTGTCTGCACACCATACAGACACTCCTGACCGGATTCGGAGGCGATCCGGACGTCACCGAGCTATTGGACACGCGAGTCTTCTACATCATGCCCAAGCTCAATCCGGACGGATCCGAATTCGCCATCACAACGCCTGGCGGAATGAGGAGCGTTGTGCGCCCGTTCGATGACGATGGCGACGGTGTGGAGGATGAAGACCCGCCGAAGACCTGAATGGGGACGGATACATCACGCGCATGCGTGTTCGAGACGAGACTGGTCCATTGAGAATCTCCCGTGAGGACCCGCGCCTGATGGTATCACGGCAGGTAGGCACCGATCCCAGCGAATGGAGAGGCGAGTTTCGCTTCTTCTCAGAGGGGATCGACAACGACGGCGACGGGAGGTTCAACGAAGACGGCGTAGGTGGTATCGACATCAACCGCAATTTCCCCGAGCAGTGGCAACCAGCGCCGGTATCGTTCAATCCCGGGCCTTATCCTCTGTCTGAGGTTGAGTCGCGGGCCGTCGCCGACTTCCTGCTCTCGCTTCCCAACCTGACCGGGCACGTGAACTACCACATGTCAGGTAACGTTGCCGTCTATCCGCCGTCCAATCTTCGAACCGATCCAATAACGGGAGAAGTGGTTCGGCAGCCACCCGAGGACGTCGCCGTTTACAGGATGCTCGGCGAAAAGGCGGTGGAGTTCATCGACAACGCCGAGGTCCAGGTGTTCAAGATTCACGGCGCGTCTCCCGCGACTTCGCACGGGTCCATCTGGGGAGTGTACGTCGATTGGGTTTACCATCGCCTGGGAATCTTCTCCTGGATATTCGAGGTGGGGATCTATCCAGGTGTGACCGACATCTTCCCTTCGTACGGCAAGGAAATCGAGAGGCTGCGCTGGAGCGACGACAACATGGACGGAGCACTGTTCGTCGATTGGCAGGCCTTCGATCATCCTCAGCTCAGCGAGGTGGAAATCGGCGGGTTCCTCGGAAAGATCAAGGATCCAGATTACGGAACCTACACCAACGTCATGTGCCTGCCGGGGCCGGAGTACGATGCACAACTAACCAATCACACGAAATGGCATCTCTACCTGGCGGGTGCCTCTCCTTTGATACGCATTGCCGACGTAGAGGCCACTCCTCTCGAGGACGGCCTCTTCCGCATCCGAACCAGAGTTGAGAACAGAGGCAGCTTGCCTTCCAACGTCACCGAGCAGGCTCTCCTCGGAGAGACCGCCAGGCCGGTTGGGGCGTCAATAGTCTTGGAGAACGCGACCCTAATCAGCGGCCAGGCGTCAGTCGACCTCGGGCACATTGCCGCGCGCTCATCCACTGAACCCGTCGAGTGGTTAGTGAGGGTCACAGGGAGCGAAGCTACGGCCGTGATTGAAGCAGTCTCCCAAAAGGGAGGGAGCGACACAAGATCCATCGATCTGACCGCCCCGCATCTGCGTCTTGAGTCGGTCGATTCGGACTCATCTGGATAATGACGGTCCGCACGACATTATTCATGGGAGCAAAACAGTCCAAACTGATGTCAGCCGAGATGGCAGGAGAAGAACATGAAAAACGACTTGACCCGTTCGCTCGCTGTTACAGGTATTCTCGTTGCCGCACTGTGTGGCTCTGAAACAGCATATGCCCAGGATTATGAATCCGATCCCGGTTTCATCCAGGCCGTGCATCTTTTCGAGCTGTGGGCAGACGCGCAGCGAGACTACGAGCAGATTCCCGGCGTCTCGGTTGGCATAGTGCACGACCAGGAAATGGCGTGGAGCGGAGGCTTCGGATACGCACACCTCGACCGGGAAGAACCAACAACAGCGGAGACCATTCACAGCATCTGCTCGATCTCGAAGCTCTTTACGAGCATCTCCGTGATGCAGCTGAGGGACGAAGGCAAACTCAGGCTGGACGATCCTGTCGAAACACATCTCCCGTGGTTCGACATTCAAGAAACTCACCCTGAGCTGGGGCCCATCACCATCGAGGGAATTCTCACTCATTCCGCCGGGCTACCCAGGGAAGCCAACTGGCCCTATTGGAGCGCGCCGGACTACATATTCCCGACGAAAGAGCAGATAGTCGAGAGGCTCAGCGGACAAGAGACGCTCTACCCTGCCAGAGAGTATTTCCAATACTCGAACCTGGGCATGTCGCTCGCGGGTCAGATAGTAGAGAGCACTTCCGGTGTCCCTTATGCCGAGTACGTTGCCGAAAACGTGCTGGGACCTCTGGCGCTACAGCACACGAGCCCCGAGATGCCCGAGCAGCACCGTGGCAATCTTCTCGCGACTGGGTATTCCGGCCGTAACCGGCAGGGCGAACGCGTAGAGACTCCGTTTTTCCAGGCACGCGGTGTTGCACCGGCGGCCGGTTACGCCTCGAACGTCAACGACCTGGGCCGCTTTGCGTCGTGGCAGTTCCGCCTCCTGGAGACCGGGGAAGGCGGGGTTTTGGAGAGGAATACTCTGCGGGAAATGCAGCGCATCCATTGGTCGGATTTCAACACAACATGGGGCCTCGGCTTCTCTGTATCGCAGCGTGACGGAAAGGTCTTTGTAGGCCACGGCGGGAGCTGTCCCGGATATCGCACCACTCTGACGTTACAGCGCGACGAGAAACTGGCTGCGATCGCAATGATCAACGCTTCCGGCGAAAACCCAAGTCTGTTTGCGAATGCTGTCTACAACGTCATCGGGGCGGCAATCACAGACGCTATTGAATCTCCAGGTAAGACAGAGCCGGCTGACCCGGCGTTGGCCATGTACACCGGTACTTACACGGGGGGATTCGGTGGAGAGACAGCCGTCATTCCGTGGGATGGCGGTCTGGCCACAGTGCGGTTCCCGACCGACGACCCAATGAATTCTCTGACACGTCTGCGGCACATCGAGGGGCATACTTTCCGCCGCATCCGCGACGACGACGAGTTGGCCGAGGCACTGACGTTCGAGGTCAATGAAGACGGAGAAGTAGTGAGAATGTGGCGCAACGGGCAGTTCAGTCCCAAGGTCCGCTGAAGCACGTAGTCGGTACGGAAAGCCCGGCACAGGCACTCACGAAGGACAGATCGAGCTAGGGCTTTCAACGCCCTGAATGGAGGAGTCGTGAAAAGGAGAGAGTTCTTGGAAAGAGCGGGCTGTGGAGCCGCAGGTTTTGCTGCAGCCCCCTTGGCTGACAACTCTGGCGTCGACACCAAGGAACAGGACCGAAGGAGATATCAGTACGAGATTGAAATCTTCGAAGCCCGCGAAGACACTTGGTGCCACAAGAAGGGCGACAAGTTCATGTACCCCGATGATTACGGGAGGATATGCACCTGGCTTCGGGGCAGCATGGACAAGTTCATCGCCGCCATGGAACAAGGAGGGGAATTGTGGTGGCGATATGAGGGTACTCCTTACGAGAAGGAGATAGATCCTGACGGAGTAACAACCGAGTTCGTCAGGTGTCCGGACCCTACTGCCGATCTGGTTGCCAAGATCACAAAGACGAGAATAGCGTAAAGAATCGTGTGAGTTAGTAGTGTGGCGTCAGAGTGCCCGCCAGTACTCCGGCCTGAGTGGGATCTCCCCCCTCAGAGCAGAATCAATGGTGCTCACGATGTTATCTCGGTCGCGCGGCAACCGCCCCTCGATCGGCAAGTAGTTGGACGCGTGGTTAGTGCGAAAGATGGCGGAGGTCGGATTCGACTCTGCCACGATGGTGCGCATCTCCCGAAGAAGATCTGGAATCGACGGAAGCTCAAATTTTCCCTTTTCCATCATTCGAAAAATCGGAGTCCCCGGGATGATCGTGAGTGTGAGCGCCGACAGAAACTCGGGGTCCATCTCCGTGATGAGCCGAGCCGTCTCCTGAGCGTGCTCCTTTGTTCGATCAACACCGCCCGCACCCAGCAGCATTATCACACTCAGTTTGATTCCCGCGGCATGAGCTTTCTTCGCCGCCTCCGCGTGGTCCTCGAATGTCCCGCCCTTGACGATTCGCTTCAGTGTTTTCGAATCACCAGATTCGGGGCCGATGTAGAGAAGAGAGAGACCCGCCTCGCGCAGTTGTGCTAGCTCTTCAGGTGACTTCTCTAGAACGTTCTTTGCCGTTGCGTAGCATGAGATACGGCGCAGTTGTGGGAAGTAATCGCGTATCGCATGCAGTATCTGCAGCCACCTAGTGGTATCCATCGCGAGGGGATCGCCGTCCGCGACAAAGACCTTCTTGACATCCGGGTAGACTCCTGCCGCTTCGGCGAGGTCCTCATTGAGTTCCTGAAGATCGCGCTCGCGATACTCCTTGCCCCGATACATGTCACAGTATGTACAGAGATTGTGCGTGCAGCCTAAGGTCGCCTGGAGAATGTAAGACCGAGCTTCGGACGGCGGCCGGTAAAGGGTTCCTTCGTAACGCATGTTGTTACCGCAACGACACTCTGGTCTCGACCGTACCGCCTTTAACACTCTCATACCGAACGATCACGTTGCCGGAGCCCAGCATCAGATACTCAACCGTTCGCGTGGTACGGCCCGGGTGCCCGGTGCGAATCAATATCCTCTCGAGGTCGTGTTGATCGATCATCTCGCTGGGCCCAGGCATGAACTTGTTTGCCACAAACCCGGCCGAGATAACCTCAGCCGCACCGTCCACGATGAGGAGGTCAGGCCTCACGACGTTGTTGGCTGCGGCACGCGCTAGAATGGTGGGCATGACCTTGTCGTTGACGAGATCGACTCGGACCTTGAATACGTCGCTGCTCACCCTTTCGACTGACGTCTCGCCAATCCGCATTTTCGGCATCTGATCGGCGATATACAGCGTGAACGCCATGTTGCGGTGCGCGAGTTCTTCGTTCATGAACCGCGGCGGAACTCGCCGTGTGGTTTTTTTCCAGCCGCCCATCTCCACCAGGCCGAGTTCGGGATGTTCGAACTCTTCCCACTCGATGAACTGGTCTCCCAACTCGAGGTAGTCGTCGAAGAAGTAGCTGGCCCTCTCGGTCGCGATCGGGCTTTCGGGATCTTGCTGTTGTGCCTGCAAGTCGGGGCTGTTGAAGTACTGTCCTCTGGCCCACAGCTCGTTCAGGAACGACATGACTCCAAGTGCATCGTTGGCCCAGTCGACAAATGCGCCGTGCGCCGTGTAGAGCCCGAACCAGAAGGTCATGTAGTCGTAATACGGCAGCATACGCTCGGCGTTCTCGCCTATCGTATCGTAGACGCGGATGTCTGACGCTGGGAATGTGCCGTGCCAGGTGGAGCCGGGTCCTCTCAGAATCATTCCTCCGCTGTTGTGATAGGTCTGGAGGCCGGCGATGTTCGGGTGGGCCCACATGAACTCCGACTCCGCGCGCGACTCAGGAAGCTGGAACGGATAATCCATCGCGCCGCCCTGGACATAACTTGGTTGCCAACCTGCTCCCCAGTTCCTGTTCTGGTCGTAGCCACCCGGTGG
>JBDGYW010000461.1:0-5695 GCA_039588935.1 Gemmatimonadota bacterium
GGAACGCTCGCGCTTGGCCCCGATTCCTCGGGTAGAAAGAAACGTCCAGCGACTGGCGCTGCACCCAGCAGGTCGAAATAGTTGTCCGACACGACGAATCCGAATTGGCGCCGCATTTCCGCACCCAGGCGTTCACCGATGCCGACCATTGTTGGTCGAAAGGCTGCGACATCGACGAAAACCTCGTCGGACTCGCGCAGGAGGGAGAACTCTCGGAAAGAAAACGGTCGGTAACTCCGATCCGACGACTGACGGGGCGTGTACACGTTTACGACTTCTCCAGCCCGCAACGGAATCACAGGTCGAAAAAGGAGAGGGTTGAGAATCGCGAAGATTGCGGAGTTAGCGCCGAGCGCGAGCGCGAGGGAGAACACAGCGACCGCCGTAAACGCGGGATTCTTGGTGAGACGACGGATGGCGTAGCGAAAGTCCTGAATTAGGCCCTCCATGCTTCTGTTACTCCTTTGTCGAGACGTGGCTTGTGGCTCGCTTGGTGGCGAGAGCCGCGCAGCCCACCGCTCGGCGATGGCTGACCGGGTAAGGTCCGTGGCTTGAAACGCCCACAACCGGACTACACCCAGCCATCCGGAGCGTGAGCGTGTTTCCTTGGTCATTGACATCAGGAGGTCGGCGAGTTCGTCCCCGTAGCGCTCTCGGAACTCCTCGGGAAAGCGACTTAGCAACCAGCCCAGCAGGCGGTTTATGGCATTCACTGATCGAGGACTCCAGCGTCCTGGGCCCAGGCCACCATGTCGTGGAAGAGCCTCGCCTCGGCAGCGGTGCGCCGGCGCCCCGTGGGAGTTATGCGGTAGTACCGACGTTGGCGATGCACTTGCAGCGTTGGCTTCGTCTCTGCGATGAACTTCGCGTCCACCAATTGCTTGATGGCGCGGTAGAGAGACCCCGCTCCGATACGGAACGCGCCCCCCGTACGCTCTTCGACCTGCTGCATGATGGCGTACCCATGTCGCTCACCTTCAGCCAAGGCGACCAGGATCTGAAACATGAGGGGCGTGAGCGTGGCCGTTTCGGCGGTGTTGGAATGTCTCGACATTCAACCTATCCAATTTACACATGTGAATAATACATATGTTAATCACGCTGTGAACACGGGTCAATGGGTTTGTGGACGAATCAGCTGGCCTTCTTCCGCTGGCTCGTTGAGACCAGCATCCCGGCCTAGGACTTCCTTCATTCAAACACATCCTTGAGCTGCTGTGGGACGTTCAGCTTTCGGAGCCTCACATCGCGGTAGTCGCAGGGCGAGTGGCAAAGAAGTGGGCCTGTCTGCCCGTGATCATGCACCGAACGACAGCTTCTGGCGCTGCGACGCGCCGCTCACAATATGTCTAGAAACGAGTCAACCATGTTGTAAATCCTGGTGTGAGTCTCGTACGACATTCGACTCATGGAAATGCTCGGAGATACGACACGGATGCCAAAAACACCGCGTGAATGCTACTGTCTGTCGTATCTGACCTAGTTCCTGCCCGGCATGGGTTTCAGGGGGGCTTCATCGCCGACTGGTTTTGTACAGGGTGTTGGTCTCGAGCTGTCTCGCACTTGCCTATCTATGCGCTCCGAGGGCACGTAGATGGTACAAGAAGGCAGAAGTGTGTTGGAAGCGGAGCACCGGCCGTTTCGGATTTCCTGATCTCACGCAGGGATCTTGACTAGAGACCGTGCCGTTGCTGATGTCAACTGCTTTCCCGTACGACTTCGAAGAACACGCTGTCGCTATTGAACGCGCTGAACACACCTAGTCCGCCGGATATGTTGCTGGGCGGCTCGTTGAGATCGCGGGAGTCCTGGGTGCGGTTCTCGTACAACTGAGCGTATTCGCTGTTCACACGGTACACGCGGGCGACGTGCCGACCCATCTCCCGCAGGGCCGTCATATTGATGAAATGGTAGTCGTCGGTTGTCGGCTCGGTAATGATCTGGAACCTGGTGAACTTCTCGAACTGCTCCGGGAAGATGGTTTCTGCACTGTCCTCCAGACTCTCGATGACCACGTAGTGAAGCAATTGATCTGGGTTCTCCCACGTGGCGGCCAGTTGCGAGTCTTCCAGGTTGAACCCGCCGCCACCTCTCCCACCGACGGTGATTTCCGGCACATACAACGTGTTGCGGTCGATTTCGACATTCACGGGAGGTGCCGGAACCGCTGTTTCAGCCGTGGCGACCGTTCCGAGATAGGTAACCTCGAGGCCGAATGTGTCCCCAGCCTCAACGGTGAGATCCGAACCGGCGTACGCGTAATATCCGTCGCTTCCGGTTGCCACCAATGTGTAAGTGAGTCCGTTCTTCATTAACACGACAGATGCGTCGTTGATTGGTGGCGCGTCGAGAGTGTCCGACAGCGGTACGGTTTCCGTCACGCGGATGTCGTCTATAGGCTCTCCCGCAAAGAGGAAAGCTTCCACCACCAGAAGATCGGCGGCTTCCGGCTCGGTGGCGGTGTTGTCGCACCCCACAAGCGCCGATGTCACCAGGATGATAAAGAGGTGTCTTCGAATCATGGTTACAACTCGCTCCTATCAGAACTCGATCCGTACTGAGATTGCGGGTGTGATTCCCAGAAAACTCACATCGTTCACCAGGATCGGTGTCTCGGAAAGATCGAACTCGCGGTACCACAGGTTGGTTCGATCGTACAGGTTGAATACGGATAGTCCTATGTCGCCGGTCCATCGCCCGAGATCAAAGGTGTAGTGCGCGGAAACGTCAGCGCGATGGTATCCAGGCAAACGCAAGGCGTTCTTCTCACCCACGTGGATGTAGCTTTGCTCAGTGCCGTCGAGCAGAGTGACGGTATACTCCGACTCTGGGGCGGTGTATGGCCTACCTGTTGCTGCTACCCACGTCCCCGAGAATCGTAGCCGTCCGAGGGACACGCTGTTTACCAATTTGAATTCGTGTGTCTGGTCGTGGAGAGCTGGGAATGGCTCGCCGTTGTTGAGGTCCGGGAAGGTGTGCTCGACGCGCGATAGTGTGTAGCTCGCCCAACCTGTATAGATGCCGTACTTCTTCTGGGCAAGGAGCTCCACACCCTCAGCGACTCCAGTTCCCTCGAAGAAGAGATTGAGCGGGTCGGGGTCTCCAGATCGCTGGTATCTCAGCGAGAACTCGGACAGGCCGTCCAAGTCCTTGCGGTACAGTTCCACGTCGAAAAGGAATCTGTCCGTCTCGAAGCTGGCGCCGAGAACGTAGTGCTTTGCGCTCGTGACATCCACCAGATCGCCGTCAGACAGCAACCAAAAATCGCGCCCTCCCTCGGTCACGTTCTCGTTTACAACGCGATTCACAAACTGGTGATAGAGGCCGTACGCACCCTTGATCGTAAGTCTGTCTGTCACGTTTATTGAAGCAGACGCACGAGGTTCGACGTAGGTTTCTTTGGTCAGATCGTAGTAAGCAAAGCGGCTCCCGAGTGTGAGCTGAAGTCGTGGCAGGACATCCCAATTGTCCTGCACGTAGGCCGCGGCACGGAGTGCTTCCTGATTGCGATCGAGAATCGTGATCGAGTCGTCACGCGTGAACATGTAGTCGACATTCGACCGAGTGATCCAGCTTCCGAATCCTATCTTGTGCGAATCACGGACCTGCAACTCGTTGTCTAGCCGCAAGGTCAGGTCTGCAACATGGTTGTCTTCTTCGCTGCCAAAACTTCGGCTGTTCACGAGTGTGTCCGCGTCTGCGTCCATTACCTCCGTGGAGGTGGTGCGTCGGTAGTCGCTGAAATACTCCGAGTACGCCACGAGTGCGTCGCTGTAGAACCGGGGATGCCACTGCCGAGCCCACTTGCCGCTGACTCCCCTGTTTCCCCAGTCCGTGAGATCTGTGATGTCGTTATTGATGCTTCGACTGAAACTGGTGTTTTGGGTCGAAAGAGTCCGAGCTTGGAGGTGTGAATTGTCGAGGTAGTCCTGACCGTTGTAGAGGCTTACCGAGAATACGTCGCGTGTGGATGGACGGTAGGTGATCTTTCCGTTTATGTCGTAGAAGTAGAAGTCGGGTTGTGTGCTCGTGAAGGATGCAGATCCGAACGGACCTCCGAAGCCTCCCCTACCTCCCGGGCCCGACGGTGCAGCGTTTGCGGTAGTGTCTTCCCTGAACATGTTGAAGATGCTCGAATACAGTCCGGTCCGCATCACGTCTGTGTAAGACCGGCGGGCTGACGCCAAGATCGATCCATTCCCGAATAAGGGAATCTGCGCGGATGCTTGCGCACTCAGCATGCTGGCCCCGAGCGACAGATGTGGCTGACTGGGATCTCCTGTTTTTCCCGTCATGTCCACCACGCTCGACACTCTTCCGCCGTATTGGGATGGGAAGCCGGCCTTGTAGACCTGCACATCCTTGATCGCCTCGGAGTTGAACGCGCTGAAGAAGCCAAAGAAATGATCGACGTGGTAGACGGTCATGCCGTCCAGGAGAACCAGGTTCTGATCGGGTGTTCCGCCACGGACGTAGAGGCCGGAAGAATTTTCGTTTGAACCACTGATGCCGGGAAGTAACTGCAGCGACCGGAACACGTCTGCCTCGCCGACACTCGGCAGCACCGACATTATCTCTGGAGAAGCAGTGACACGGCTTATCTCCCTAACGGTGCTGATCATTCGGGATTCGTCGGCAACCACCGTGATCCCCGTTAGCTCGATGGGCACCGGTGCCATGTTCACAGACAGCATCCCCTCTGTTGAATCAGCATCGACCAACAATTCCATCGCCCGGTATCCGAGGAAGACCACGCGTAGCGTGAACGTGTCTGCGGGGGCTCCCATGATGGCAAAGAACCCGTCCCGATTCGAGTTTGTGCGAATCGTGGTTCCGGGGATCGTTATGGTTGCGAAGGGAAGCGTCTCGCCTCTGGTAGAATCGCGCACGACACCCTGAATCGTTCGTGTATCTGATTCCTGTGAGGAAACCGGCGTAACAAATCCCAAATGAATTGCGGCTAAAGCCGCGACCCAGCCAGCAGTTTTCATCCGACTGCTCCCTTCGGTCCCGTGATTTTCATACCCGACCCACCTCCCCCGTGCGTTAACCCGCCCGGGGGGTGCACACCAGATGGTGGGACTCAACACCTAGACAGGTTGCTGCGCATTAGCGTTTGTGACGGTTGGGGGATCATCTGGGTGAGCGGTGGGTAATGACCGCTTCACGAGGTTCCGTGGGGAGGAATCGGTATACTTCTCGATCGGGTCTGAGTCTGTTTGGTGTGACCAGCTAACGGTTTCAGGTGGCAAAATGTCTTCTTTATCAGTAACCGCGGCGTGTGCACGAGCCGGTAGGGTGATGTGGCAGAGGACATCGTCGGAATAACTGACGCCTCTTTGGTGGCACGGGCCCGCCGTGGTCACTCTGCGGCGTTCGAGGCCCTGGTGCGGCGGCACTACCGGGTATCCTATGCCGTTGCGCTGGCGATTCTCAACAACGGAATGGATGCTGAGGACGTATGCCAGGATGCGTTTGTCAAAGCGTTGGATCGCTTGGATGATTGCCGGCAGCCGGAGAAGTTCGCGGCGTGGTTGCTTCAGATCGTGCGGAACGGCGCCCGGAATTACATTGACTACCGCCGTGTGCGAGCGGCGCAACCGATCGACACGACCATCGTCGCGAGTGCCCTCAGCCCCGCCCGCGACGCCGAGCGGTCTGAGCTTCGCGGTGCGCTGGAAGAGGCACTTGGCAA